>JAGXOC010000001.1:1948-4023 GCA_019894665.1 Candidatus Thorarchaeota archaeon | reverse complement strand
ATGAAGCAGATTGATTCATAGATTCACTCTTCGTCAAGCACACGCCAAGCAAGGAATGAACCAACGGTCTCCAGTGGATGCCAAGCCTCAGCAATCGTGTCAACCTCTTTTTGTGTGGGCATCTTGTCAAGTCCATAGAGTTTCATGACCCCTTTCCTGACACCGAGGTCTCCAGAAGCGAGCACATCTAATCTGCCCATGGAGAACATCAGATACATCTGGACTGTCCACACTCCAACACCCTTGATCTGGACAAAAAGGTCAGTTATCTCCGGGGTAGAGAGGTCTGACAGGGATTCGAGCTTACGATACTTCCAGAGGAATCCACCTCTGCTGAATGCCTCTGCAACATTGTGAAGGTAGGATGCTTTCTGCCTGGAGAGACCTACTGTACGGAGTTCATCTTGTGTCTTAGCAAGAACCCGAGTCGGAGTAAGTTTTCCCACGAGTCCAAGAAATCGATCATGGATTGTTTTTGCGGCTTTGTACGCCAGTTGTTGGTAGATTATGGCCCTTGTGAGCATCTCAAATGGTGTTTGGAGTGTCGGCTCATGTTTCATCTTCGCCGTTCTTAGTGCACCCTCAAGTTCTGGCACTTGTTTTGCGAATCTATCGAGTATCCTTTTCCTGAACATGTTAGGCATTGCAATGATACTGAGTAGTATGTTCGTATTAATTGTACTGCTCTCAATGTGTATCAGTGTCTGTCAAGGAAACCTCGCATCATAGAAGAGCTTCACGAGTGAAGGTTCTGTTGTGTGAACTCCTTGCAACAATCTCAATATTTTACATGAATGGAATAAACCTTAAAGAAATGGGGCTAATATCAAATGGTTTTCAAATGGAGGAAGGTAGGGTAGGAATCAGAACTCTGTTTCGCATTGGAGCAGGCATTCTTGTGCTTGCCCTTGTCATCCAGCCGATGGTATTTTCTACTTCTGAACCACCAGTTGTGATTACTGGACTTGATTGGAATGTTAAAACTGGAGACTCTCTTGTATATGAAATAAGAGTGACAGGAGCACGTGATGACTCTAACGAGCAGTATCCGTATTTATGGTCCCATCTTAATAATACGAGAATATTGGTGGATGTAACTTATCTCTCAGAGCTACTCGCTTTCTACACTCCTGAAGATTTCATTGAGAATGTTGTTGAGGTTCAAAAAGTGGCTTGTCGTTTCGAGAATGGGACTTCACTTTCTGTTTCAGACCTATTCATTAAGTCAATTGTTTCCAAAGCATTAATGCCTGTCACCTCATGGGAAAACTTCGATCCAATTTTCCTTGATCAATGGAGTGGAGAAACGCAAATGTATGAGCCAGACTATACATGGGTGGCAGGTTTCAATAATGGACAGTTCTTCTTTGGGTATCTTGGGCAATCATGGCATTACACTAAAGGATGGAGTGCAATGATAAACATGACAACAGGTGTTCCATTCTATATTGAGACCCACGATAATTACCATGACTATGGATTCACGACAGATGTCCTTGAACTGATTCTTGTAAGCCATGTGACCAGTTAGTTCCGATATGACAAGAGTAGATTACAAAGTGTATCTGTGTCTGTCAAGGAACTCCTGCTTCTTAGCAGGATTCCGCGACCAACTTGCATTCGAACTATATTCTGCTTTGACCAGTAAATTAATATTGGTCATCCAATATATAATGTGCGAGTAGCGATGACACATACCGAAGAACCAAGTTTTAATGACATAATCACACTTGTTGCACAGCTCGTGCCTGACATCCCCAAGCCAAGTGAGATAATATTCGAGATAGAACACAAAGACAGGGTTCTATGGCTTGAAGGTTGGTGCGACGGCTGCATTGCTGGAAAGGGATTTCCATCCAAAGGTGAAGGAATGCTCGAGGAGAAACTAGATCACATCCGGAAGTTGACACCTGGATTCTTGGAAAAGAGGGCTAGGGAGAGAGGAATGACGGTGCAGTATTCAGGGTTCATCCCATTGGAAGATAAGGAGTTCCTCTATGGCGTGTCCTGGGCAATCTTCAGAAAGCAGATATGAACTTCATGTTCCAACCCGACAAAACCTGCAAATACCAATA
>JAGXOC010000001.1:0-1848 GCA_019894665.1 Candidatus Thorarchaeota archaeon | reverse complement strand
TGGCGTGTCCTGGGCAATCTTCAGAAAGCAGATATGAACTTCATGTTCCAACCCGACAAAACCTGCAAATACCAATATTCGGCTGTTCGGATGAAACTCTCATAGAGAATACCTGTGTCTGTCAAGGAACTCCTGTTTCTTAGCAGGATTGAAGAAATTAAGAATTTCGAATTATCGTACGCATCAACCGCAAATCACTTCTTTCTTCACAACTATGAAATCGTGCATTGAACGAATCACAAAACTCGGAATTGAATGAATTCATGAAAGTTGTTGAGAGAAGAGATTCAAGAGTCTATCAAGAAGATAGCATGAATTCCCGCGAGATAATGTACATGCTCGCTCCGATTCTAGTTGGGGCTATTGGAAGTGTTGTCGGACTTTTCTTGTTCACACTTATTGCATCTGAGTCTGACTTTCTGCTTCTACTTCTAATGCTTGTAAGTCCACTATGTATAGGAGTAATTGTGATGCTTATGATTGCCATCAAGCTGTCTGCTCGATCTACACAATATGGTTTGAAAGGTGTGTCAAGGGGGCTTCTCTCAGTAACCATCCTGTTCCTTGATATGCTCCTAGAAGGTTATGCGGATATTGGAAACATTGTAGAGCCATCGCCGCCAGAGGAGTTTAGTCGATACACATCTATGGGATTCTCTGTAACCAATTTCGCATTGAAGAAGCTTGATCCAGAAAGTTGCAAGATACATGCTCAACTTCTCAAAGAGAAGAAGCAGTCTACTTGGTCGTTGAGAGAGAAATTATTCATGAATTATGCATGGTTTATCCTCCTCCTTATTGTGGGATTGATGATTGTTGCTGTTGTGCTCCATACCTTCAACCTAGTATCTGACTACGTTGCAATAATAATGCTAACTCTATCCGTTGTATTGGGAGGTGCACTGGTTTGCATAATTGTTGCACAGCTTCGAAGAATCTCAGAAAGGGAACCTTCAGAAGAGTTAGAGCGAGCAATACTCGAACCAGACCTCAAAACCGAAACTCGTCTTATTCTTGACAGGTTACTTGGTACTTTGTTCTCTGAAGGGGAACACCCTCTCAGGATTTTGACGATTAGTGAATATGATGAATTGAAATACACAGGTCACACGTACACAACTTCGAGGGGTTTCACGTTGAGGGAGGCAGTTCTGATTCCTAGAAGGTTCAGTATCTGAGATCAGAGTGTATACCTATGCCTGTCAAGGAACTCCTGCTTCTTTGCTGGATTCCAAAAAAAAGAATCTGGAGATACAGGTAAAACGTAAGAATGAAAAATTCAGTTAATTAATTGAATTATCTTCGTGGATTAAATGGGAAGGAAGGAGTTCCAGAAAAATGAAGTGGAGCAAACAACTCTACTCGGTATTAATCCTCAGTTTCATCTTCGTATTATCAATTCATTCTACTTCTTCAGTATTCTTGGAAAATGAGAATTTGAATGACCAAGTAAGAACAATGGATACGATTTTCATTGACGAAATCTTCGTTCAAAGCAGTGTTAATGAAACCACAGCCTATGGACCACCTATGACAATTGATGTACGTTGGGGATGGACAGGAAATCTAACTTTCATATACTGGGACATAACGAAGGATGAGGGAATTCCTGGTGCGAACGTCACTTGCTTTTTATTAGGGGTTTCAATACTGGACTATTTTGATTTGGGTAATGGTACATACTTGGTGGAGGTGAATACCACACATCTTTGGACTCAGCCAACGAGGTACTATCTATTTGCCAATTTTAACAAGACTGGATTTGAGTATCAAGAAATTGTGACAGCGATTACGGTATTTCCTGTGCCTACTCATCTTGTGGTCTTTTCCCCGGAGGTCAATCTATAC
>JAGXOC010000019.1 GCA_019894665.1 Candidatus Thorarchaeota archaeon | reverse complement strand
GCAATGGCCATTGGAGAAATGTCGGCTACACTCTTCATTGCGCTGCCACAGAACTACACACTCGCAGTGGCAATCTATGACTATCTTGGAGTGCGGGCGTTTGTAGAAGCAGGAGCAGCTGCCCTTGTCCTAGTAATTGTCTGTGTGATTGCATTTCTTGTGATGGAACGAGTTTCAGAAGGAACTACTGGAGGTGCTCTGTAATGGTGGATGTTGAACTCAAAGGACTTGTACGAGAATTCGACGATGGTTCTAGAATTGGACCAATTGACCTTCATGTGAAAGATGGTGAACTACTCACTCTTCTTGGTCCAAGCGGGTCAGGGAAGACAACCACACTTCGAATGGTGGCGGGTTTCATTGAGAACGTAGGCGGGAGTTTGCTAATTGATGGGAGAGACATGGTCAATGTCCCACCCAGAGAACGTAACATAGGCATGGTATTCCAGTCGGTCGCTTTATTTCCGAATATGACTGTGTTCGAGAATATCTCATTTGGACCGGATATGGCAGGCTGGCCAAGAGAAGAAGTCATTGAGAGGGTTGAGGAATTAGCAGATCTCCTGGGCGTTCGACAGCTACTATTGAGAAAGATATCCGAAGTGAGTGGAGGGGAGGCGCAGCGAGTTGCCCTCGCACGAGCATTAGCTACTAAACCGAAACTCCTCTTGCTTGATGAGCCCTTGTCTGCTTTAGACCTACAACTGAGGGAGCGACTTCAAACAGAGATACGACGAATTCAAAGAAAACTGAAAATCACAACCATCTATGTCACACATAGCCAAGATGAGGCTTTCGCAATATCAGACCGAGTAGCAATCTTAGATGATGGTGTTGTGAGTCAAGTTGGCACTCCTGAGGAACTTTATGATTCACCTGCAAATGAATTCGTTGCTAGTTTTCTTGGAAGTGGAAATATCGTCTCAGGTCTGATTACGGAGGTTTCTGATGGGAATCTTATGGTTTCAGTGAAGAATAATAGGTTTGAAATTCCAGGTGATGGGGAAGTTAACTCTCAGATTAAATTCAGTGTGAAGCCGGAAGATGTCATAATTTCGGATACACCCGTACCAGATTGGGCACAAGCTGAACTTGTTTCAATCACACCCCAAGTAGGTTCATTCAAGGTGAGCCTTGAATTCAATGGCATTCCAATAATTGCACTAACCAATGATGAAGAGTTAGTCAAAAAATTGAGAACTAATGGTGAGAAGACCATTGCGTTCGCTTTCAAATCTGAATCAATCATCATCCTTTGAAACTGATTCCTTGTCATCTCCAGGGGGCGGAGGTATATTTCCCCCCTTAGGAACAAGCTTGGGTTCTGGCGCAGGCTCTGGCTCTGATTCAGTATCTGGTACTGATTCTATCTCAGTAGGAGATTCTGAAACTGGAGATTGAACTGTAGCTGTCATAAGCAGCTCACGGTCTACTAGAGCTAACACTCTGCTTCGAATGTAGTCAGGACAATTCGCCATATCTGGCACTTCGTATGAGGTCGTCAGATAATGCATCATGGACAGAGTTGCCCTCTTCTTGATAGCCATGAAGACAAGAGTGAAGTTCAGAATGATAGAGAAGAGAGGTCCCAGTGCAACAATAATGATGAAAAGTGGAATCCATGGCGCTTCCGTACCAACATTAAGGGTAAGCTCCAACCAAACAAGAACGATGTCTACTCCGGCAAAGAACTCAAGAATATCTTCAACATCATCGCCGACATTACTCAGAGACCTATCTTTTGAATCAAGGTGAAATAGTCCAGAATCTTTCATTAGCCATGGACCGAAGTATAACAACATGATCGTAAATGGTAGAATGACTATACTTACAATCATCAACACAGTGCCTAGAAAGATCAGGTCCCCTGTGTTTAACTCGACCATCAATTCAAACCCGAGGAGTGTCAGTGCGATCCCGACAACCAATACCGAGCCATAGAGAGACCTTCTGAAAGCCGTCCCCAAATTCTCATCCTCTGGTTCGGGGGAGAGGTAGTAGTCTCCAGCGTGTCGTTTTGCAAATCTATGAATTCGAAGGGGTAGACTTACCGTCCTTGGCCACTTGACGAGAATTGCACATAATATGAGTGCGAGTACTAAAGATCCAACCGACGCTGCTAACATGTACATCGTATATGGTAGAAAACGAGAGGGATCTAAGCTAAACACACCAGCGAAGTTCAGGATAGTGAGAAGCCCCCAAGTGAATCCGAGCATAATAACTGTTGATGCAACAAAACCAAGAATGAGTTTGCCTGAACTCAAGCTCTCAGTTTCATCGAGTTGTTGCTTATACGGATTTGAATAAGCCTGTGTTTCTTCCATCGTGAGCAACCAAATAGTGTAGGCTCACCTGACTCATAAGCCTTCTTCACATCTATTCGAGCCAGATTCCGGTATCATATCTAACACAATAACAATCATATACCACAAAAAGGAAATAACCAATACGCTGGCAAGATACCACATTTACCCAGCATTACAATCTTAATGAGTAGCGTCGTGATTGAATATGGTAGTGGGCTACGAAGTTTTGGAAGACGGGACCCTGAATGAGGTCGAATTAACAAAGGATGACCTTGAAACAACAAAAGTAGTTTGCGTAGTCGATGACGAAACTAAGAGCATCTATCTATGGAAAGGGACCCAAGCAGGTATCAGAAGAAAATTCATTGGTGCGAGAGTTGCAACCAATCTGAGGACCGAATATGGCTTTAACTTCAAAGTGCGGCCTGTCGACGAAGGGGAGGAACCACCCACATTCTTCACTGCCCTAGATGGCACAACAGTTGCTCAAAGGGTATTGAAACCCGGTGAGATAGCGCCTCCTCCAAGACCGCCAAAGACCGAAGCAGCTGCGGAACCAGCTGCAACATCAGCACCGCCTCCAACGCCGAAACCCTCAGAGCTTGAGCCACGATCGGCGGCAGCTCCTCCCCCCAGACCACCAGCAACAACAGCTCCAAAACCAACTGCAGCTGCTCCACCTCCAAGACCACCAACTTCAGCAGCAGCTCCGCAAGCATCAGCACCACGAGTACCTGCTGGAGAGATTCAAGCAATGATCAGTGAGCTTGAAGCAGTAGCTCCACCCGAGGGGTATGAGAGGGAGTTACTGATTGTATATAATGAACTCTTCACTGTTGCTGAGCACAAGATTACAGTGTTTGGTCAGGAGAAGATAGAAAGGAAATTTGAGAAGGTTAGGGATCCGCCAGAAGGAACCTTCATGGCTGAAGGATTCATTCCTCGTGTTATTGTAAAAGATGGACGAGTATTGGGGATTGAACTACTCAAAGGAACTCCTGATGCTATCCTAAGTCCAATCAAAGCTGAAATGAAAGAACGTCTAGGAGACCTTATCAGCTTCTTTAGAGCGGAGTTAGAAGAAGAGCCAGAGGCAGAACTAAAGCAGAAGGGCAAAGCAAAACCGAAAGGAAAGAAGCTAGTTGCCAAATGATTCAGTTTAGTCAATATCGCGTGAAAAGAGGTAATCTATATGTCATCTCATCTCGACCCTGTAAAAGAAAAGGAACTTGTTGAGCTACTGATGGGTCTCACAAATTATGCAGACCTTGATGCAATAGCTGTCGTCAGCAAACAAGGAGTAAAGCTTGCTTATTTTGCAACAGAGGAATCTGATGCGGATCCAGATCTCATGGCTGCGGTTAGCGCTGCACTTCTTATGACCGGGGATATGGCCGCAGTGAAACTGGGACTCGATGAACTCTACGAGGTTGTTGTTAGAGGCAAGGAGGGTTTTGTGGTTCTCTCCCATGCAGGTGAATTCTTGCTTATGGGTTCTGCTAGAGATCTGACTTCGATGGGTCTTGCAGTCACTCAAATGAGAAAGTACGCTCGAGAAGTTGGCGAACTACTCAGTCAGTAACTTCCATGGACCTCACGATGTCTATACGAAGTATCCATAATACAGGTCTTCATTAACAATTATGTGAGAGTACAGTGTGGTTGTCGCTACCTTGAAGGGCATAATTGTATTTGATGAAGCAGGCATTCGTCAGGCGTCAGTAGGGTTAGAAAATATCAGAGTGAATCAGGAACTGTTCGGGTCCTTCATGTCAGCGATTCAAGCCTATGCTCAGAAATCCATTGGTAGTGAGATGAAGGGACTCACCTATAGCAGTGTGAGATTGATTATGGGTCAAGCAGGAGAGAACTTTGTTGTTACCCTTCACTCAGTGGATGACCCTGATGCTGAATGGCATCATAGTGCAACATTGCGAGTTGTCGAGGGCGATGGATTCAGACTCAATAATCAGTACCTTGAGATTTTGACAGAACTTCTCACTGAAGAAAAACTATCAGTCGATGAGGCTGTAACTCTGGCTCAAATGAAGCGAAATAACTCAGCTTAGTTAGGAATTACAGTATTGATCATTGTCGTTGTTTTCGTCAAGAAGAAATCATGAGGTAGTAGACGGAAAACAATATACGATGGTAGATGTGCTGCACAGACAGGGGTAAAGATGAAACTAGATATCACACCACGTGCGGCAAATCTCCAGTACGCTATTCGAGATATCGTAGTAGCAGCAAAACAGTACGAAAAGAGGACAGGAGAGAAACCGCTCTATCTCAATATTGGAGACCCTATCAAGTACGATTGGAAGACTCCCCAGTACATGGTGGATGCGATTTGTAAGGCCGCACAAGATGGATGGAATGGATATTCTCCATCGGATGGGGAGGAACAACTCAGGGTTGCTGCCGCTGAGAAGGAGAAGCGTGTCAATGGTATTGATGTGGATCCCAATCGCATGATCGTCACATCTGGGGTCTCAGAAGCAATCCAGTTTCTAACAGGTGCATTGATTCGAGATGGTTCTGAACTGTTGGTACCAGGACCCTCCTATCCCCCTTACATCAGCTACGTGAAATTCTTCGGAGGCAATCCGGTTGCATATAGGACCATCGAGGAAGATGATTGGAATCCCGACACAGACGACTTGAGAAAGAAGATCACTGACAAAACAGTGGGCATCCTTGTCATCAATCCAAACAATCCAACCGGCTCTGTCTACAATGAGAAGACCCTAAGGGAGATTGTAGCGATAGCCGGTGAACATGGACTACCTCTGATTTCAGATGAGATTTACGACCAGCTCACCTATGATGAGCCTCAGACTCCGATGCTTCGAATTGCAGGAGATGTTCCTGTTATTGGTTTCAATGGTGTGAGTAAAGTGTATCTTGCACCCGGATGGCGCGTCGGATATGCTTATTTTAGTGATACAAACGGTGAGCTCGAGCCACTATATGATGCAATGATTCGGCAGGCAAGGATTAGAATTTGTCTGAATTCCACAGCCCAGATTGCCGCAGCAACAGCACTCGCAGGTGATGGAAGTCATCTGAAAGAAACAATGAGTCGTCTTCGAGTGAGAAGAAACCTCATCCACAAAAGACTCAATGAGATAGACTCAATCTCAACAAGACTTCCAGAGGCGGCATTCTATATCATGCCCAAGATTGATCTACGAGGCAGATGGAAGGATGATGCTGAGTTTGTCAAGGATGTTTTAGCTGAAACAGGTGTCGTCTTCGTTCCAGGTCGTGGTTTTGGAGAGGAGTATGGTGCAGGACACTTTAGGAGCGTGTTCTTGCCACCACCAGAAATGATTCAGGAAGCAATGAATCGCCTGGATGGATTTATGGCTAAACACTAGGCGTTGTTTGGAACTGTTTACCATCTCTCTTGCACAAGATCTGGACAACATTCCTGCCGGTATAGATACTTCCAGGGACACCACCACCTGGTAGAACCCAATGTCCCGCCATGTAGAAGTTATCGAGACCAGGTAGTGTTCGAGGAACAAGTTCAGTCAATGTGCTTCTTGTCAATAACCATCCCATAGGAGAGCCTTTGTCATTTAGTGTATATCTCCAAGATGTATAGGGAGTTGCAACATCAGTGACCTCAATCTGAGATGTGATTCCAGGATAGAAAACTTCGAGTCGTTTTGCAATCTCTTCAGCAATCTGTTTCTTAACAGCTTTGTATTCATCGTGATTCTGTCGAAGGTTATTCCAGTATTCCCAATCAGTTTCCAACATTACCTGAATGACTGACTTTCCTTCAGGCGCGAAAGCATCTCCATAGTTGAGAACTCTGAGGGGAAGGAATGAAATTGAGCGTCCTGCATATTCCAGTGGTTCTTTCATTGTATGAGCTATGAATGGGGGTCCCTTCTCAAAATCTCTATTGACTCCGTAACTAACCATAATAGTTGGATCGAAGGGTTTCCAAGTATCGTAACGCTTCTTGACCTTGTCATCTATGTACTTGCCCTCGAGAAGGTCGAAGATTGTACTTCTACCATCAGCAGCAGAAACTACAATATCAGCCCCATGTTCAGATCCATCAGCGAGAACTACACCGACTGCAACATCATTCTCCACAATGACTTTCTCAACCGTGGATTTGTACTGAATTTGACCTCCGAGAAACTCGTACTTGTCAACAATTGATTGCACAAATTCATGACATCCCTTCTTGAAAAGGCCAAGATGTCCACCTGC
The DNA here is from genome assembly GCA_019894665.1 of Candidatus Thorarchaeota archaeon. Taxonomy (GTDB): domain Archaea; phylum Asgardarchaeota; class Thorarchaeia; order Thorarchaeales; family Thorarchaeaceae; genus SMTZ1-45. The sequence continues at coordinate 22,854 of JAGXOC010000019.1, read as the reverse complement.
CACAGTGCCTAGGATCATGAGTACAAACCAAAATGTGATGTCTGGTGAGAAAGCATGCTTGATGACGGTCTGGAGAATTGGAGTTTTCAAACCTTCCGAATAACCAGCAGCGGATTTGGAATATCGTCCTGTGAAATACTTCATGAAACCTCTCATGTTCCACATGTCTTTCACGCTATCAAAGCGGCCCCTAAGCTCAGGTGACGATACGCTCATACCAAGATCAGTCAGGAGAGGGGAATCCTTCATCCAGTCCACTTCTTTGATGAGCTTTCGAATATCATCAGCATCATCTGGTGCTATTGCAATGAGATCCCGCTCCAGTTTTTCAAGATCTGCTGTGAATTCAACAATCGTGGATCCATTCTCATCAATGAATCGAAGATAGCTATCCATGTCTTCAATCTCATAAGACCCTACTGCACCAATCTCCGAGTAAACATCGTAGATTGGAGTCCCCGGTTTGTGGCCGATTAGAAAGTGGATACCCCCATCAATCAGGTATTCGCCTCTTTTCCAGACTGCAGCAACACCTCCAGGTACAGTGTGATGTTCGAAGATTCGACTCTCATATCCGTTCATCTGAGCGTAGCACCCAGTCGAGAGTCCAGCCAGCCCAGCACCAATAATTATCATTGATTTTTGACTCAACACACTCAATCTCCTTGTTCGTCTTGCATTGACTTGAGAATTTGTTCTATTGCGCGATTCCAGATCTTTGTCACTTTGATTTCAGAGTTGATCGCTATGCCTAACTCTGAGTCAGTTTTCTTATTCTTACTTTCAAGAGATTGTAGTCTTACTATGAAATCTTGATTCAGAAGAAGGAATTGATGAAACATTGAAAGAGCAAGATTGGATGATGATTGAAGGCGATAGCGAAAACCTATCTTTCTTGAGCCTTCTTTCTCCACAATTCCATAACTCTCCAGAATTTTGAGTGCCCTATTGACTGAAGGAACCGAGGTTGATGCAGAGAAAAGTTCACCCAACCTGTCAGATATTCCCTTTTGCGACCACTCTTTTTGTTCAAGTAGGAGAAGACCCTCAATCCATCCACAATACTTAGGATAGCCGTAATTTTCATAGGTTGTACCTATGAGCTCTAGGAATTCTTTGCGTAAATCACCCGAAGCCACAGACGAATCCTCATGGAGAATATTAACTCATAAGTATTTCAATTTTGTGAAATTCAGATTTTCAGGTTTTTGAAATTAAAAATGAAAAGTATGTGCCATGATAAATACTCATGGCAACATATTTCGAATCATCCAAGCTCGTTCTTCTTCGATTCAAGCATCCGAGTGATCTCGTTCCGTATCGAACGAGCCATTACTAAGGCAATTTCCACTTTATCTGGCGATGACGGACGTTCACCCACTACGAGAAGGGAATCATTCAATGCTTTCACGGTCTCATCCTCGAGAACCGTCGTATCCTCTCCGGATGATGCAAGAGCTCCAGCAATGTCTTTGATACGTGTCAAGGTCGCTTTCAGAGTTTTCTTCTTCTGTGCGTCCGTATCCCATTCTGCAAGAGCATTTTGGACTTCTGCCTCGAGTTTCTTCTCTTGGCTAGCCACAAAAGCAATCACTTCATCAATCACAGGTGTGAGTTTCTTTAGTGCAAATTCCTTCTTCTCAGCCTCTCTCTTTTCAGATAGACGCTTCATCAACTCATCATCACCGATTAGTGCATCAATTGTATCAACCATATCATTAACGAGACGGATTCTAGCTTTCGACAGATCCAAATCGCCTTCTTCGATATCTGAGCGACTCTGCTTCATGGATGCAATCATACTATCGACAATTCGAACGAGCGGCTCAGCCTCCATTTCAGATAGTTCAATGGACTCTTTCAGAAGGCCGACTCGACCATCGGTGAGGTCCGCATCACGTGTGAGTTGCTGACTGACCTTATAGTCTCTCAATACCAATGTTCCAGGTCCAGCTTGGAAACTGTACTCTGTCTTCAGTTTATCACTGTAGGAACCGCGAACAACAACTGAGAACTCTTTCTCACCAACAAGCGGTCGTGTAGATTTCAGGACAACAGAAATGTCAAGAGTCTCACCAGGAGGCAAGATATTTACTGTTTTCCCACGTTCGCCTGAAACAAGGTCTAATCCTTCATCCAGATGCCATTCAACAGAGAGACTTAGAGCCTCACCATCACCAGAGTTCTTGATCATTACACGTAGAGGAAACTCCTCGGTGAATGTGACATCATTAGGAAGGATAAGTTGTGATGACAATTTTGGAACCTTCAGCTTCCCTCGTAGAATCTCTCGAATCATATCGAGACCCTTGTCTACGTATTTGGAGAATTCTTGACTATTTGCACCGGCTAATGCTGCTTTAAGCTCAGTTACTGCAGCATTCTCAGCGGATGCAAAAGAATCAAGGTTAACAGATTGAATTGCACTCTCAAGCTCTTGAGGAATTTGACTCAATCTCACAGTTGCAGGAAGGCGTATCTTTGAAGCGTGTTCAGCAACAAACCCACGAGCCTTATAGAAACCATCAGCCTCTTTTCCAATCATGACGTACATCATGCATGCGGTCATTGCAAGAGCTGTACCCTTTCCTGTCTCTGCGTCTTCACCCCACATGAGGTGTTCAGCAGAAGCACTGAGTAGATCCTCAGCTGCACCCTGATAGGTATCAACAGCTCTGGCAGCTTCACCTAGTTCAGAGAAAACATCACCAGCCGCACACATATTGATTGCAGCCTTCTTGTAACTCTTAGCGCCACGGTATTCACTTGCAGATTTCAGAAATGCTTCTGCCGCAAGGGCATATTCCTGATCAGCAACGATCACATTACCAGACAATTCTGCATCTGCAGCTCTCTGAAGATGCTGACTGCCAGCGGACTGTCTGATAGTATCTTTCTGTGATTCCTCAATCCATCTCTTAGCTCGTTCTTCGGACATCTTGAATCTCTCTCCTGCACGAACTGTAGACATTTGAGAGTCTATGCTTTTCCCCTTTTCGGAGCATAGGGTGTCTTCCAAATGTTCTGCAGTCCTGACGGAATCCTAGTAGACCTCTCGTGGAGAATGCCTAAGGCGATCGGGTAGTCCTCCACCGTGACCTTCAATCACTAGCTCATAGCCTCGGCCAATGCGACCTTTCGAGTTGGTCTGAAAACCAACCTTCTCGATACCACGAGCATTACGTTCAGCGGCTCTTCGCTCAATCATGCTAGCACCACCGGGTATCGCAAGAATGAGCTTCTTCATGGATTCGTCAACTGTCAAAGTTATGGGAGTAGTCGGTGTCCCAGAACACTCGGAAAATTGACTGTCTCTGTATTCTAGTGTATGCTTCATCTGGACAATAGCACCATCCAGTAGTCGGTTCTAGATAGAAGCCCACTTGGTTGCATATTAGGATTTGCGGGATGAAACCAACTTCAGTAAAAGAAAGAGAATCAGAGCCAGAGGACCCAAAGGGCCCAAAGGCTCGGAAAAATTATTGGTTCTAGTGATTAGTCCGGCGGCGGCGGAGGAGGAGGTGTGTCTTCAAGCTTTGTATCGACCGGTCTGAGTACCGAATCGCGCTTCTTCCTTGTGAAGACAAAGCCCATAATGATAAACAGCAGTCCTACGACTGCCACAATCGCACCAATCATGACGGTGTAACCAGGAATGAAATCAAAAGCTGCTGGATCAGTAGATGCCAGCAGAGCAACAATAGCACCGCCAATAACTAAGAGCGCACCAAGACACACAGGTCCTGAACGCGTATACTCTCGCCATGTCAAGTAGCTCAATTTTCAAGGCTCCTATCGAGACCTTACCACGTAGTCTCGTCTAATTCTAGATGAGGCGATTGTAGCGATTTAAGATTATTGGGTAACTATCACGTTATTCGAGGGAAATCCCTACTATACACCCTGTTGATGAGGTGTTTACACTGATTTTTGCACCAGTCAGTTCACTCAGTTTCTTAGCAATCATTTCGTGAAATGCGCAGGGATATCCAGCCGGAATTCGTGATCCATCAGGATCGAGGTCTCTACAGACACCAAGTATTTTGCAAGCCCCGGTTTCTATTGTAGCTGTACCGGACCCAGTTTTGGGAAGTTGGCTCTCATCGGAGCATGCTTGTATCAACGCAGCGAATTTAATTAGAGCAGTGGGAGGTTCTTCAGGATTTGACATAGCCCATCGGTGAATCAGAGCATCAGCCAATCGATTGAACATATTATCAAGATGACCATTCGGTAATTCAGCTGCGTAAGCAGCGGTTTCGCATATAGTTGTGGCATGAGCCTCTATGTTAACAGCCCATGCTGCATCTCCTGTGGTACGATGAAGAGGAGGTATTTCTCCAATTCTCATGTCAGGCAATTCTGCTGGAGGCACGTTGGCATCAACGCCAACATCACCCCGAGCTGTGGCCGCAATCTCACCGAGTGTTGTCCCGTCATCATAAGCTAAGTCAGGAATCTCATAATTAGGACATATCCCTGCAGTCTGATATTTGCGAGCAAACTGCATCAGTCTTCCCGCCATCTGAGCAACAGCATGCCTACTCAAACCTTCGACTCGGATATGACCGTAAGCCACACCAACCACATTCTCCAGGTCCAATTCCGACATTGTCTTCTCTGCGATAATCTTCTTACCCCTCACTACACGCACAGCCCACTTCTCATTCATCACACCTGCTTGTGCACCATAGCTTGTATTTGTGATAGATACTAGAGGAGATATTGGATAGAAGTCACTCATGATATTGCCTCAACAACTGCGGGTCTGGAGTTCATCACTCAGATATCGCTCAAAAGGGTATCTTGGTTGTAGTTATCAATTGACAAAATAAAAAGAAAGTGTCGGGAAGCAGATGATGATCCATTCTGCTCCCTTCTTGTTTTACACATACCCTGGAAGTATATCAGATGACCTCTGAGGTTGCCGTTTCTTCACTTGCTCTGCCAAAGCAAGGAATCGTTTGAGATCATCTGGTGAGATACTGGGTCGTACCTCTCCGAGAGCTTCCTCAAAGTGCCTCATCTCAACAGGTTTGGGTTTCCAATCATTGCGAACCGCAGCCATCGCAGCTTCTCGCACTAGACCTTCAATATCAGCTCCAGAAAAGCCTTCTGTCAGGTCTGCGAGCTTCTCGATGTCAACTCCTGAATCAAGTGGCATTTCACGTGTGTGAACTTGGAAGATCTCAATCCGTGCTTCTAAATCTGGAGGAGGTACAAACACTACGCCATCAAATCTTCCTGGTCGAAGAACGGCAGGATCAAGTATGTCAGCTCTATTGGTTGCACCAATCACAAGTACATTTTGTAGAGTTAACATTCCATCTAGCTCAGCTAAGAACTGGTTCACAATTCTTTGGCTGACACCTGTGTCATCTCGCATTCCTCTTGCACTCAGGATTGCATCTATTTCATCAAAGAATAGTATACAGGGGGCTGTCTGACGTGCTTTCTTGAAAATCTCTCTAACAGCCTTCTCGGACTCACCAACGTACTTATTGAATATCTCTGGCCCTCGAACAGAGATGAAGTTAGCCTCACTCTCTGTAGCAACAGCCTTGGCTAGAAGTGTCTTTCCAGTCCCCGGAGGACCAAATAGTAACACACCTTTCGGCGGCCTAATCCCCATGGCTCGAAACACTTCAGGACGCTTAATCGGAGCCTCAACTGCCTCCTGGAGTTGAAGTTTCACTTTTGCTAATCCTCCTATATCATCCCATTTCACATTTGGTCGTTCAACAAGAACCTCACGAAGTGCTGATGGGGATACATCATTCAGGGCAAGATCAAAATCAGCCCGTGTCACAAAGAGCGTACTAAGAATGTCCGCAGGGATATCGCCGGTTTCGGGGTCAATATGAGGAAGTACTCTGCGCAGTGCTTGCATTGCGGCTTCTCGTGCAAGCGCAGAAAGATCAGCTCCTACAAACCCGTGAGTCTTTGCCGCTAAACTTTCAAGGTCCACGTCTTCCTCAATTGGCATAGATCTTGTATGAATATGGAGTATCTCTAGACGTCCATCAACATCAGGTACGCCTATCTCAATCTCTCTGTCAAAACGACCAGGTCTCCTGAGTGCTTCATCTACATCATCAACTCGATTTGTAGCACCAATCACGATGACCTGCCCTCTACCAGCAAGACCGTCCATCAAAGCAAGAAGCTGGGCAACAACCCGTCTCTCAACCTCTCCAGTCACATCGGCACGTTTAGGCGCAATACTGTCAAGTTCATCAATGAAAATGATACTTGGTGCATTCTTCTCCGCCTCTTCGAAAGCCTCACGCAGTTTCTGTTCTGATTCACCGTAGAACTTGGACATTATCTCAGGTCCATTGATGACCTTGAAACTTGCTCCAGATTCATTGGCTACTGCCTTAGCAATCAATGTCTTTCCTGTTCCAGGAGGTCCATGGAGGAGTACTCCCTTTGGTGGAGCAATTCCAAGCCTTTTGAACAACTCAGGAGATTTCATTGGCAGCTCGATCATCTCACGGATTTTCACTAACTCTTTACCAACACCTCCGATATCCTCGTAGGTCACATTGGGAATAGTTACATCTTCGGGCTTTGCTGGTTTGGTTAGCACCTCAACTTCAGTCGCGGGTGTCACTCGAACATGCTTGCCGGGAGACACATTAGTTGCTGTGAACTGTAATCCTTGACCAATCGAAGTGATGAGAATAGTGTCACCCCTCGTGATTGGTTTGTTGATGAGTTGCTGTTTCACATAGTTCTCAAAACCCGGTTGAAATCTGACCGGTTGATTTGGTGCAATAACTACTCTTGTGGCTTCAGGAATAGTGGTCTTGCTTACTTCCACCATCTCACCTAATCGTACTCCAGCGTTCGAACGGATGAGACCATCCATTCGCACCATATCAAGAACTTCATCTTCCTTGAGACTGGGCCAAGCTACAGCTACAGTCTCCTTTGCTCCATTTAGAAGCACATAATCACCGGAACGTATCTCTAAGTGATTTCTAATATCTGAATTTAATCTTACAATCCCACGGCCTTGATCCTTTGGCATGGCCGCCGCTACTTTTAGTCGAACTAAATCGTCACTCATTCATCTCACTCTCATTCTATTCAATTTCCAAAAACCCATCATTACTGCCAGTGCCTTCATTGTCATTTTTAGTGGCGGTGATCTCTATCACACCATTGCGATGGGAAACATTCGACTTCTCTAGATCAATCTGGAACCCAACTTCGATATTGATTTCCTTTTTTGCAGGACCAAGCTGTACAACAATAGTTGATCCTGAAACCTCGACGGAAGGGTTCTCAACGTCATTCTGTCCTTCAATCAAAATCAGGACACTTTCTCCGAGATCGATCTTCTCTACTAGTGGTTCATCACTCTTGGGCTCGATTTTCCTATCGAGCGGTTCATTGACAATAGAGCCATTCCAAGATCTGATTGTTATGTTGCCCTCTGGTAAACCACCAAAAGATTCCATTAACTGTTCAATCATCTTACGGAACACTGACTCAAAGTCATCGTCTATCATGTGGAAAAAATCCTCCATTACGAAGCCCCGGGCGGTTGCCACCGCCCTCCGAGTCACCGGTGGGGCTCCCTTTCTGTACGGCTGTCAGCCAGTACCTAAGATACCATTTGGTATATTAGTATTTAAGGTTTTGGAAGTAGTCAGAGTTGTACGCAGTCATTTAGAGAACAATACCTTCCTTTCGGAGAATATCGCGAGCCACAAGCAAACAGGATACAGATGCTGCGGTTGAGTTTGGACAAGTACGCTTCTCGATACTCTTACCCCGCTCGATTATGACGATTTTGAGGTCAGGTTTGTGTTCAATCAAATCGAGGACCCAGAATATTCCTGCAGGGCCGCTACCAACAATAGCCGCATCATAGTCCAACTAGTTCTACTCCTTGAGTCTCCCGGCTCGTGGCGGGGTGAATCATCCTTTCTCTTAAGCATTATATCTGACAAAATAGTGAAGACCGCTGTTGAGGTCACTAGGAATACGAATATATTGACCTGATTCTGTCTTTTCAAGGACCAGAGTGTGCAAAAATGACAACATGTTCTCTATGCGGTGTTGACGACTTGGGCTTTACATGTCCCTATTGTAACACTGTTTACTGTTCAGACCATCGACTACCAGAGAGTCATGGATGTCCAGCAATGCATAGAGTTCGAGAGGATGCCCGTAGAAGGGTTTCTGATTCTATAGGAGGTCAAGATCAGGATGAGAACATCATTCAACCGGCTCAAAAACCTCGAAGGAAGAAAAGAAGCCGATCCAGGAAGAAACGCTTCTCGTCAACCGAGGTTCGTGACCTTATCATTGCATCAATACTTGTTATCTTGGTTGGTATTTCCATCTTTGGAAATTCTCAAGGAATTATAAATGCGTTCACCAATGTCATCCTTTACCTGAATATAGGTCTGGGATGGTTGGTGATTGGCACAATCGGGATGTTTCTTGCATCATTCATGGCACATGAAATGGCGCACAAATTCGTAGCCCAGCATTATGGTATGTGGTCAGAGTTCAGAATGACTTCAATGGGATACTATCTATCAGCCATGGCGATTCTGTTCTCACTACCTATTTTTGGCACAGGAGTAGTATATACTAGCGGGACAACAAGTACTGAACACAATGGTAAGTCAAACTTAGCAGGTCCACTGACGAATTTCGTCATTGCAGCGGCTCTTGCGATTATCTCCATCCTCATGTTTGTTGCTGGAGTTCCTTTATTTCCATTGGGCATGCTTCTTCAATATGGTGTCCAGTTGAATGCATTCCTAGGTTTGTTCAATATGATACCAATTCAGCCATTTGATGGTGCTACAGTCAGAAACTGGAACAGCAGGGTCTGGATTGCCGTGACAATAGGGCTTCTCTTCATGCTTATCCTTGGGTACGTAATGTTTCCAATCCTAATGTAATAGGATGTTGTGGGAATAATACCACGCTTCATAGCAGGATAATACAGATGCCTCTTGACTATGTCCGGGGGCTCAACGATTGCTCACTACAAATAGCTACAGTTCAGACATAACAGAACTTTCAGTGTCTGCTTGGTTCTATCGAAACCGCACAATAGCAGGATTTGACAATCCAGCTCGTTCACTCTATGTTTCAATTCGTGAATTAGTCGAGAACAGTCTTGATGCATGTGAAGACGGGCGTGTCCTTCCAAACGTTAGCGTACTTCTTAGGCGTGAAGATGAAACGGATCAAGAACAAGATGTACTAAGCTCTGGTCCGGAAATCTTCGAACTCGTAGTAAAAGACAATGGCAAGGGAATTCGAAAGGATGACATCCCCGTTTTGATAGGAAAGATGCTTACCGGAACGAAATTCATGCTCAAACAGAGTAGAGGCACATTCGGTCTAGGAGGTAGTCTAGCCCTTCTTTACGGGCAGGTAACTACGCAAGAACCTATCGAAGTGGTCACTGGTAGACGAGACGAGGAGCACGGATATAGGATTGTGATGCGACTTGATATTGAAGCAAACCAGCCAATAATTATCAAAGAGGAGATAATTGAGAAGTCTCTTCACGAGCATGGAACGTTAGTTTCATATAAACTCCAAGGTGACTGGATTAGAAGTAAGAAAAGAATCATTGACTACTTTGCCAAGACTGCAATAATAGTACCATATGCATCACTCTTGTTTGATACTCCTGACGGAGAAGTTCTACGTTATGACGGATTGATTGACAAACTTCCTGTTGCTCCAAAAGAGATGAAACCCCACCCACGAGGGATAGATGTAGAGCTACTCAAGAAGATGATTAGTACAACACGGGCTAAGACAATGAAGTCATTTATGAAGAGCTCTTTCCAGCGTGTTGGAATCTCCACTGCAGAGGAGTTCCTTGCATATTCAGGATTGGATGCTGAAAGAGGTCCATCCACCTTGGAACAGCAAGAGTTGGTAGCCCTGATGAAAGCGCTCGCAGGTTTTGGTAAGTTCCTTCCACCCTCACCAAAGTCACTCTCGCCTGCGAGCACTGAGGTCCTGGCTGCAGGAGTCCAACGTCTATCACCAGATTTCGCTGTTTTCAAGCAGAGGTCTCCAAACGTCTACGAGGGCCATCCATTTGTAGTTGAGACTGGAGTTGCCTACGGAGGTGGACTTGATTCAGGCATCAATGTTTACCGATTCGCAAACCGGATTCCTCTGCTCTATGACGAACGTTCAGATGTGACCTACAGAGTTGTTCGAGACCTGAATCTGAGAAACTATGGACTTCGCAAGGAAGATCCCCTAGTATTTGTCATGCACATCTGTTCTACCAAGATTCCTTACAAGACAGTTGGCAAAGAATACATTGGTGATGTGGACATTGTTAGAAGAGAGATTGAACTTGGATTCAAGGAATGTCTAAGAGAGGTTGGCGATAGGGTCAGAAGACGGGACAAAGTCCAGAAACAAAGGAAGAGAGAGAATCGGCTCACTGAATATTACGCATTCATGGCAGGAACCCTGGCATCTGCTCTGAATAGGGAGGTCTCGAGTGACACCCTAATTGGATCAGAAGGAGGCGAGATTGGATGAGTGATATTCCAATGAACCCAGCAAACTCTAAGGTCTTGAACCTAATTGATACAGTTCTGGAAACCATAGCAGATACAATAGACGATGGCGAGTTTCCAGAAATTGGTTATTATGGCTCTTCGAAAAAGAACGTCAACTACAGAGAGATGAAGGGATACATTCCCGTCGATGATAAGGCATCGTTCATTGATGGTCGTAAAGTTGAGAGCGCAAAGACCATTGCAGGCCTTGTCTATGGACTCACACAGTTCAAGGAGCACCTTGAACAAGGACTCTCAATGAGTCTGCGAGATTTCTATTATCTGCATAAGGTGAAACATGTCCAGAAAGTGATGAAGATTACAAACCAGACAGAAACTAACAGACTGATCAACCTGTGTGAGAGGATTATCAGACATAGTGGTGCATCTGTTCCACGAGAAGAGCTTGGTGTCGTAAGTTCACCAAAGGGAACCTTCTATGGGGATGTGACTTTGTCCGACCTATCAGGGAAGCGGTTGAATTGTAACTCCGTGGGGGAGTATGGATGGTTCATCTCTTCGAGACCGTCTGATGTGGATATACATGATATCAACATTGATGCGGCAGTGTTCGTTGAAAAGGAAGCAATGGGAAGAAATCTCATCGAACTGGGGCTACCTGAGAGCCTAAGGATTGGGGTAGGGTCTCTATTTGGTCAGCCTGGTAGAAACATGAGAGCTTGGATAAGACGACTATCTGATAATGAGGTTCCGATTCTTGTTTTGGTGGACATGAGTCCATGGTCTCTGAGAATTTTCTCTACTATCAAAAGCAACTCAATTGAGCTGGCGAATATCCAGGGACTCGCAACGCCACAGGCAAAGTTGGTAGGTCTCACAACGGGAGATTTCTGGGGAAGAAAGGGCATGCTTTCAGGGATTGAACATTCGTTGGAGTCTATGTCCAAGTCAGATGTGAAGTGTGCACAGCAGAACAAAAACATTCCATCAATATGCAAAGACCCTATTCTTAGCGAGCAGAATGAAACCATGCTAAAGAAGAGGAGGAAAGGAGAGCTCGAAGCCTTCAAAGCATTTGGTTATCCTCTAGCTGAATTGAAGCAGCTGTATATCAGATACCTCAAAGCAAAGTCCAATGAGTACGATGTGAAACTGATATAAAGCACGTTGTGCTGACTCCCAATGAGGAGTATATAAATGACCGAAAAGGAGAAGATGCTTGAATTATTGGATGAGTTCAAAAACTCAATTGTCAAACTTATGGATGAACGAGAAACGCTCGACAGTGAAGTTGAGGAACTCAGAACATCAAAAAGAGAAGCAGAAGAAAAAGCGTGGGCTGCAGAAGAACAGATCACTGAGCTTACAAACAAGCATGTGAAAGCCGAGAACGCGCGAGATAAGGCTAAAGCTGATTTGGCAGCAGTCAAAGAGGAGGCTTCGGGTTTATCTGCCAAGGCTGCGGAGGCTGAAGCTGGTAAGAGTGAAGCACAGGAAGCTCTTCAGAGAGAACGGGACGAACTCCGTAGAGAGATGGATGAGATCAATGAACAGCTCGGTAGGGTTTCTGAACTCTATCGTGAAGCGTCAGCCGAGAAGGAAGCAATGGCAGAGAAAGTCGATATAAGTGACCTACTAGCAATCTACATCACTCTCATAGAAACTTTATTCTATGGAAAACCACATGCTAGGATTCTATACACCCTTCATGATGTGAAAACTGCGATAACCAGGAAGAACATTCAATCAAGCACTGGAATTCAACCAGCAGCAGTTCTCAAAGCAGTTCATGATCTGGTAGCTGCTGACCTAGTTTCATACGATGAAGATTCACAAGAAGTTATGCTCACCAAGGACGTCCTTCGAAGATCCTAATACATGAATGAAGAGAGAGATACTAATTGTCCAGAAAAACAACCATTGGGCCAGCCCTGCAAAAACATGTGAGAAAATACACACTCAATGACAAGCTCCGCTCAATCACCGCACTGCTCGGAGAGGAAACCCAAGATGTCATTGACTGGGCTTATGCTGAAGCAAAATTACGGATTGCAGAAAACCCACGTGACAAAGAGTCTGATTTAGGAAGGATTGTCTACGACCTCATTGGGAATGAAGCTGCAATCACTCTTGTCAAGCAAAATCATGCAAGGGGAAGATTGACGACTAAGAGTGAGGTCAAAGCCAAAACCGGACTAAAGGTTGAGATGCCCGTCTTGTATCGCGATGCGGGACTGAGACATCCACAAGAAGCGAGGAATCTGAGACATAATCTGTTCCATGAAGCCTTTCATGCACTCATCATGCAACTGTTTCCAGATGTTACAACAAGTGTCCCGGCAACGGGGGAAGGGCTCACCCCGGATCTCATGGTAGAACATAAGGACCCGGACTGGTTGATATCAGTGGAGTACAAAGGCTACAGATCTATCACACTCCTCAGTGAGTCAGAAGTACTAAAGGGCATGCGCTATCAAGCGGCCTATGGAACTGCATGGCTAGTGACAACTTCAACCAAAAGTGTCAAGGATATTTATAGCAAAACAATCAACTCAAAAGAAGTGATAGACCTTGGTCTCACTAGACTCAGGCGGATCTATAGACGTAGGACATATACTAGTGAACAGAGGGAGAATCGAGGAATTGCGAGAAAAGGAATTTCTCATCTTGAAAAACAAATTGATCTTGATATGAAATGCAGACTATGGTCAGTAGAAGAACTTCTGGAATCAATGAAGGCTGGGAAACCAGCCAGGGGACTCATCATCACAACTGGCTTTGAATTCATTGAGCTACTGAAAAGTGCAGGTCTCGAAGAACACGCAGATAATGTTCTGAGGGTCATGAAACTCCCAACCTCTCAACTCCATAGCGACAAAGTGACCTCTGTCCGATTAATCGAGTGAAGATAGTTGTGAAACCATGAATATCGGTTATGCTCCCAAGCTTTATCTATAGCTTGCGTGAATCTCAATAGGACCCTATGAGAAATAGGGCCACATCCTATCTAAAAGGAGCGTAAGATTTGGAAGACCAAAATGTTATGAAGCTGCAGGAGACCCTCAATAATCTCCTGAAGGAACTCTCAAACAGGTCCCCAATTCTTGGTGCTGCTGTTTTTTCCATTGAAGGACTGCCCTTTGTGAGCAGATTTCACGGTGGGACTGAGGAGGCATCAATAGCAGCAATTGTCGCCGCCATTCACGCAGCAGGAGATCAGACAGTCAAGGAACTTAGACAAGGGGAACTCAAATCGATTATCATCCAAGGAGACCTTGGGACAACGGTCGTGATTGCAATATCAGCCGACTACCTTCTTACAGTGACAGCTCCTGATAACGTTAAACTTGGTCTCATATTCAGTGATGCCAAGAAGACTGCAAGAGAGGCAAGGAAAATACTGTATCAGGCCCTCTGAGGAACAATGGCAATTACTAGTGAATACCCCTTTAATCACCATCCTTGTTATTCAGACAGTCGAAGTACACTGTGGCATAGAATTCATCTTCCTGTAGCTCCAGTTTGCAATGTTAAATGCGGATTCTGCTCTCATTCAATAGGATCTTCGTGTCACACCTCGAAGCCGGGTTTGTCTGGACAGATAATGACACCAGAGAGTGCAGTTACTAGAGCATATGCTGAAATTGAGAAGAACCCACTTCTCAGAATCGTAGCTATTTCAGGACCAGGTGAACCTCTAGCAAATCCAGAAACATTCGAAACTCTAGAGATGATTCGAAGAGAGTTCAAGAACATTGCCATTTGTATTAGCACCAATGGCACATTGCTAGAAGATAACGTCGATTGGTTGAGAAAAACAGAAGTTGATACAATCACGGTCTCTATGAGTACTGCGAGCATATTTACAGCTTCAAAAATCTATGAATGGGCTAGAGTTGGTGATGACATTTTTCGTAACGAAGAGATGGGTTCAAGAATTGTGGATTCACAACTAAGAGGAATATCCAAGGCATCAAAGGCAGGCATTCATGTTAAGGTCAACTCGATTCTAATTCCTGAGATTAACATGCAGGATATGCTACCTTTGGCATATGAGATTCGTAGGGCAGGAGCGGCTTTGCAGAACATTGTACCACTCGTACCAAATGACAGGCTCTTTTCTTATAGAGCACCAACTATCAAAGAACTGTCAGATATTCGAAAAGAGGCATCAACCGTCATGAAGCAGTTCTCGCACTGTAAACAATGTAGAAGTGATGTGGTTGGAATTCCCGGATGCGATAGAATTCTCTAATGGGATTTTTTAACAGAGAGGCACCCAACTTCGACCATTTTATTGATCAGGAACCAAAGAGCTCGTGGGTCGTAAGGAAGAGATTCAGCAACATCCTTGACTCTCATAATACCATCGAATCTCTCGAGGATGTCTTCCAATGGTTTTCCATATTGAGATTTCAACATTCCGAGAGTTATCTCAGGACAGTCAGTCCGAACTAATACGTCTTCATCAGTAAGCCGTGTCTTGAAAGATATCCATTCATATCTGTCAAGTATCGAAATCAAAGCCAGTACTTTGTTATCTGTGAAACCAATGAGGTCCATGATTTCAGCGACAGTGCGTTTTCCATTGATGAAGGATTCAATCTGTTCTAAATCATGATCAATAGCGCCAACGCGGAATGGAATTCGAACTCCCTTTTTCTTGATAGGTACGAGATCCAGGTCTATTGAAGAGAATGGGAACTCCATTACAACGCCCAATGCGGACTCCCTGAAACGACGAATGTCTCCCTCAAAGTGTCTCAGCTTGTCACCATGCTCAGTCTCGACTTGCTCAAGAATACGTTTTAGTTTCTCACGATAAGGAGCCTCATCAGGTACTGGGTCCACGACAAGAAGAACTAACACTGTTTCACCAACCTCGATGAGAATATCATAGGCAGCCTTTCTGATGGTTCGGATTGGAGTCTTGGCAAAGATGATGACCGCAGTAACAAAGCCTGCAATCAGGTCAGGATCAACAGTGAGTTCAGCATAAGGAATGTTCAGTACAGATTCTCCACCTTCCATTCTGATGAGAGAGATATATCGTACTTTGGAAACATCTAATGCCATTCCTCAAACCTCCGTGCGTCCATCCATTACTTGGGGTGAGTCAATGTAACCCAACACACCAGCGTCAATAAGACGATTTGCAACGGTTTTGACCGCCTCCATGTTGAATGGGAGAATCTCACAAATCTTTGATAGTGTTCTTGTACCATCACACTGCTCAACAAGTTTGGTCAGTTGATCGCCATAAACGCCTAGCAGGAACATTGGAGGGTCCATAACTTTTGCTAAGACAGAACTATCTTCAAGACGTCTTGTCAGTGTAATCCATTTGTACTTGTCTAACATAGACATAATCGCAATTATCTCAGAGTCATCGAACTCAGACTGCTGCATGATTTCCTCAATCGTTCGTTTTCCATTGATATAACCTAGAACAATCTGAAACTTCTTGTCTGTCTCGCCCACGCTCCATGGGATGTTCGCGTGATGATCAGGGGTTGCTTCTGACTTTGTTACTAATCTAGGAATCATTTTGAGATCGAAAGACCGATACGGATACACCTGAAGAATATCTAATGCATACTCACGGAATGGTCGGATATCGCCTTTCCAAGATATTAGCTGTTGTTCGTAAGCAGCCTCAAATCTCTCTACAATTTTAATCAAGTTATTTCGATATGGTTCGTCATCATCAACCTTGTCAACGATGAGTA
The DNA here is from genome assembly GCA_019894665.1 of Candidatus Thorarchaeota archaeon. Taxonomy (GTDB): domain Archaea; phylum Asgardarchaeota; class Thorarchaeia; order Thorarchaeales; family Thorarchaeaceae; genus SMTZ1-45. The sequence continues at coordinate 6,593 of JAGXOC010000019.1, read as the reverse complement.
GGCCAACCACATGCGCACCTTCTTCGATAACAACTACGTATCCCTCTTTCACGAACGTCTTCAGCTGTCTATTCTCAAAAATAATCACGGCAAGAACGAAACTAGCAACTAAATCAGGGTCAACTGACATAGGCCTATAGGGTATACCAATAATGGGTTCGCCCCCTTCTTTTCGAACAAGAGATAGATAGCGAACTTCCGCTTTCACCTCAGCCGTTTCGTTCACTACTAATCGACAACCTGTTACCCTAAATAAGCTTGTTAGAAGAAATCCATTAGACCACTCTGTGTTACCATGGTAATATCCCCATCACTATCTAAGCTATATCCAACAACCTGTTTCAGGTCGGTCACAGTGTAGGAACTCCCAATACTGGTGACAAGGAGAGAACCTTTCATTCCCACAACATCACCCACCAGTGGTCGCTGGTCTATCGGGTCAGTTCTTTTCCGCCATGGCGTCGGTTTTACATCTAAGACTGGAAGTGAATAGTACTTGGATAGATATTCCATTTCAACTTGTGTTCCAAGCTCGATACTCTCAATTCCAACAATGAAATCATCAACGATAGACTGTGCAACCTCAATGTCTAGAGTGTCCTGAAGACTCTTGATCTTTCGCTCTCCGCGAACTACCTTAGTAACGTTCGGTCGTTTACCCAGTCGGTCCTCCAGACGTCTAGCCTTTCGACCTCCAGTAATGGTTTCAACTATTCCTCCAAAGTCTGCGCCCTGCTCAATCCAACGCAAACGCACTCTTTTCTTTGACGAAACACCGATTTTTAGAGTTGAGTCATTAAACACTACGACATACACGACATAGTCCGACATATCGCATTGTATCTTTCTTGCTTCAGTTGCACCACATGTCCGACCGTCGCAGCGAATGCAAGGATCATAGAAATCAACAGCAGAGCAAGGACCACAACGGGACCCCTGACGAAGTATGATTGCATCTTCGGGACATTTGACCAACTTTCCCGATGAGTCTATATTTCCAACGCAGTGTTTTGGTCCCCTGAAGGACCAATTTAGATGCTTGCCGGGAGTTATTGGTACAAACTCGAGTCCTTCAACTCCTTCTCTCCAGACACGCATTCCAGACTCGTATGTCCCATCTTCTGAAGTTCTCCAAGCAACATCCACAATCCGCAAAATATTGACCTCAAAAACGTTTGAACCTTCCTTTACCCTGAACCATCCATTCTACTCCAGCAATGTTCAAATCAGTCTGACATTTAGGGCAGAAACCATCCTTGTTTAAGTTGTTCCTACTGAGATAAACCGAATAACGCTCAACAGCTTTAAAACCGCACTCCGGACAGTAAGTATTCTCATAATCATGACCAGCAACATTTCCGGAATAAACAAAGACTAGACCAGCTTTTTTCGCCACTTCAATATGAGTTTCAAGAGTTGCTGCAGGTGTTCGTGGTAGATGAGTCATCTTGTAGGTGGGAGAAAATGCAGTAAGATGGAATGGTGTTTGCGTCCCAAGATTCTCGACAATCCACTCTGCAAGAGTTCGAGAGTCCTCAACTGAATCCCCAACCTCAGGAATAATGAGATTTGTGATCTCAATGAATATGCCCTTTTCTTTCATATTGAGCATTGCGTCAAATATAGGTTCAACCTTTGGGACAGACATCAGTTCTTTGTAGAACTTCTTGTTTGCACTTCCCTTGAAGTTGACTGATGCCGCATCAAGATATGGAGCTATGTAATCAATTGCCTCTGGCGTCATATATCCATTCGTCACGAATGTATTGAACATACCCTTGTTGTGTGCTATCTCTGCTGTGTCGTGTGCTATCTCCATGAAAACAGTTGGTTCAGTGTAGGTATATGTTATTCCTGAGCAGTCATATTTCTGTGCTAGGGACACAATTTCCTCAGGGCTCAGATTTTGACCTACAGGGGCTTCTCGATGTGCAGAGTGATAGTTCAGACAGAATTGGCAGCGGAAATTACACGAGGAAGTGCTTATTGAGAAAGCACTACTTCCAGGGGCGAAGTGAAACAGTGGTTTTTTTTCAATTGGGTCAGGAGCCATCCCATCAATCAGTCCATAGACAGTAGAATAGAGCTTACCTTCCTTTGCAGTTCGAACTCGGCAGAATCCGGTTTCACCATCATGTATGACACAACGTCTAGCGCAAAGATCACAACGGATTCCACTCTTAAGGTTCGAATACAGTGCAGCCTCTCTCATCTCAAGATGCAATCAGAGTGGGGTCTTATGCCTCTTACGGTGTAGGGGATTATTAGTAGTCATCGTTAAAAGTAAAGGATACGGATTAGTGAGTGGTTTAGTAAATGCCAGCACCCAAAGAGCTAGAACGGCTAGGAGGTCTATTCAATCTTGCATCAGAGAGTAGTAGACCATTTCTCGACCGATGTTCTGAAACTAAATATCTAGCCATTAGAGACTATAGCCAGGCAAGTAGTGTCACAGTAGAACTTGCCAAACAATCTTTGAAGGAAAATTTTTCGGGACTGACTAATCATGCTGATTGCAAAAAGTGCCTTGCCACATTGCAAAGTGCTGTTGAGTTAGGACAGTTGGACACACGCGTCATCACAGCTCTGGAAAAGCTCAGATCCAAATATCTTGAGAAAGTGCTCAGTCCGGCTGTGAGAACATATCTCAAAAATGATGAACTCAAAACCACAGAGATTGAATTACTCTATAACGATGCTTTGAAAATTGATGGACTTCTTGAAGTAATCCAATTTCTCAAGAAAGTTGAACCTGTGGTCTAGCGAGCTAGTTACTCAGGCTTATGGTCACGGTGGACTAATGTTTGACCATCAACAACCCATGCAATACCTAATGCTTGAAACTCGTCAGCCCATTTCATGACTATCGCAGGAGCCACACCTAGAGACCTCGCTATCTCTCTGATAGACATCTCACCATGTTCTTCTACCATCAAGAATGCCTTGGTCTTCTCGGTACTGTCCATGAGATCCAGATAACCTTCAATGGTCTCTTGAGCATGTTCTAGCTTGGCTTTTGATTCAGTGAGGTCACTTGTTGCTCTCTCAAGATTAGCTGAGTTTCGTTCAAATTCAGTCTTGAGCATTTCAAGCTCTCTTGCCTTGTCACCAGACTCGTAAGATCTAAGACGAGCTCGAATCTCCTCCATCTCAGTCAAACGGTCAGCAGTCTTTGCTTTTTCATCGTCAAGCTGCCGGACCTTGGTCTTCAAATCACCAATCTCAAGATCTTTCTTGGCAATATCATCAGAGTACTCCTTGCCTTTCTGTTCAGCGGTGATTGCACGTGCTTCATATTCTGTGGCTTTCTCCTGGAGGAGGTCACGTGATGCTTCCATCGTCTTGATGTTTTGTCTAAGTTCAGAAAGAACCTCCACATCGGTCTGAGGAGTAGCTTTCAGGGTTGCGAGCTCTTCCTCAATTTCCTCATTAACTACTTTGAGCGTGGCATTGTCCTTACGGAGCATTTCAATTTCTGATTCTCTCGTCTGAACTTTTTGTTGTGCAATGCTTAGTTCTTGTGTGAGTTCTTCAATTCGTCTCTCAATTATCTTCATTTTATCAGCTATGTCCTTTGGGACTTCGACCCTTGGCTTCATCCCGAGTTCTGAGGATAGGAACTCTACTTCGGTTGTAGACCGTTGAGTGAAATCATCAATGCTTGACTTGAGAGTTGTTAGTTCTTCATAGGTTACTTTCATTGCCTCTTTGAGGGTTTCAGTTAGATCTCGAACCTTCTCGAGGATAGGTGTTGACATGCCAGAGGTTAGGGATTCTTCGACCTTGCGGAATTCATCATCAACTATAGGCTTAACGTCGTTGTCAATATAGGTGGTCTGAAGATTTGTTTTCGCAGCGCGTTTGCTTCGAGAAACGATGTCACCTCTCATACTCACTAGATTTCCCTTTAGACCTACCAAGAATGATAAAACCACAGGTACTAGGTCTCTTTCGATACGGTCTATCGAACCATCAACATTCATGATGTTTCGTTCTAGAAGCCCGATACTATCCTGCAACTTTTCTATGCTCTTATCTATCTCCATTCTTCGGCGAACTTGATCTGCAGATTCGACTCTCATGACATCACTCGACATACGACCAGAGTCTATGAGTTCCTGTCTCATCTCATTATCTACACCGAGTTCGGTAAGAAGCTCATCCACTAAGCCTTTATCCCTAGATGGTTTCTTGTCAGGATCTTTTGCCATGCGAAAACCTCTCGTTCCTCAATCCCCGAAAGGACAGCTGGTTAGTTAGTCAGACAATACATAAATCTATTCGAGTCAAGCCAAAAGCATCCGAGGAGACTGTGAAACCATTATGCGCCTTAAGATTGAGATGCAAGCCAATGTTCACAACCGTGGTTCATCAAAGTTGAGACGAGGAATGATGGTATGGCATCTTTTCACAGACATAGAAAATCAGTTTGTGGAGATGATTGATGTATTCCCACCTGCTAGAGTTACAGAAAAAGCAGAGAAGAACATGGTTGCTGTGATCAAGGTTCCCGAACTCAACCCGGGTGAGAGTTTCTCTCCAACAGTGGTTTTACGAATTGATACAATAACACGGGATTGGCTCATGGAACCTCAAACAACAACTGAGGAACATATTGCCAGAACTCGAGGTATATACTGCTCCATGCAAAAGTATTGGGAAATTGATGATCCGTTAGTTCAAGAATTGTCACAGAAGGCTGCAGAGAGAACAGGTGACGCTGAGTCGTATGCGAGACTTGCATTTCAAATGGTCCGGGACAGTGTTAAACTCAAGACCCATCTTGAAGAACGAAGGGGAGCTGCAAGGGCTGTCAGAGAAAAGGAGGGAGACTGTGACGAGCATGCTGATCTCTTCATTGCATTGCTGCGAGCAGTTAGAATTCCAGCCAGAAGAATTGTAGGTCATTACTATCGCGGAGGACCTGAACCAGAACCTCACGCATGGTGTGAAATGTTTCTCGAGGGAATTGGATGGGTTCCTGTGGATCCCGCTCTTGGAAATTTTGGTACATTGTCAGAACGATATTTTTCCCGAATCCGTGAAGGTCTTGTTTCTGAACGGTCCACAATTCATTTGAAATGGAGTGGGATTGCTACAGAAGCGCCCACTATTGAAGAAGAAGTTAGGATGACTATTCTGAACAACGCTCAAGTTTGAAAACCGGTTATTTTACCCATTGTTTCAAGTTGCACGAACATTTCAGCTCCAAAATGCCAACATGAGTGAGTATCAAAAATGCAGCACTTGATGTTTGGCAACAGAGGTGTCTCAAATGCTGTTCGTAGTGTGTTCGCAAGATGATGGGCTATCATTTCACCATAAGCTGAAACCTGCGGAATAGAGCCCATAAAACGACTCTTCGTTCGCTCCAAGGGACCAGGTTTATAGTCACAAACATGGATGACACCATCAGCATAGCGGATGAGATCAACATGACCTGTCATTTTGTAACGTTCAGACCAGACAGGGACTTCAATAGCGATAGTGTGGGGATCTTTCAGGATGAACTCTTTCAGGATGCTATGGTCGGCTGAATAACTCAGGTCATTTCTAGACCGATGATAATCTCGAAGCATATTTACCAAGTCATCATTAATGTGAGAAGTGAGTACCCCCGTTCGTTCGAGTTTTTTTCTGAACCCAACCTTCTCAGGTTTAGACATCTTGGAAAAACGTAATCGGGATGCTCGGACGTAGAATGGATCTATGAATGGGTTTGCTGGGACCTTTCCACTGAGAATAGAATTGAGATGAGTCCAGAGTGATGCCAAATCGCCTTCCTTATGTCCTAGACTTTTGTGATGTGCAGTGTTCCACTGAAAACCATAGGCTACCCTGCCGTGCTGAAAATCGCGTCTGAGTATGTCATTCTTGGCCGGAGGCATGTCCCTCGACATCAATGTCGGGGTCCAATCTTTTTAATGCATCGACATTGATATGAGAAAGGAAGTATCAAACAAAAGACAGATGTAGGTCTTGAGCGATTCAATCTTCACTCAAGCCTACAATTGATAGAGAATTACTTTTTCTTATTTTTCTTCTTTGTACCGATCTTAGGCGGTTTGCCACCACCACCTCTTCTCTTATTGAAGAGATATCCCACAATGATGACTATTACGACGATTCCCAGAATTAGAATCGGTGGCGTACTCCACAAACAAAACGGCTCTCCTTCACGCGCAGACTATTCCTCTCCGAACGGTCATTCACACTATTTGAGTCTTCGCAGAAAACAATCAGTACCAATCTTTCGGGACAAGACTAGATGGTATATTGATAACACAAGGACGGTAAGTTCAGTCAAGAGAGAGGAAAAAGACTGGATGTAGAATAAATCAAGAAAAATAGCGGGAGAATGGGCCCGAAGGCCCACATCCTTTACACGGAAATTGAGCTAACTATCTTTCTGGTGGTGGTGCTGACTCTTCCATCATTTTGACGATCCAGCGCACGTTGCTATCACTGAGTTCGTCACTGGTCCAAATCATTATGGATCCCGAAGCTCCATTCACTGAAGTCTTGAGGGTTGTGCGAGGACTTGGGTACTCGAACAGGCCTCTGAATCTGGCAATCTCACCTTTGTACCTTCG
>JAGXOC010000199.1 GCA_019894665.1 Candidatus Thorarchaeota archaeon | reverse complement strand
ACTTGTAACTGTCCTCCCTCTTCGAAAATTTTCACGAAACGCAAGATAGCAGTTGCACTAGGCGAGAGTTTGCTTTCGAATTTCGGACGTTCCTCCTCAGGCATTACGGTTTCATCCTGGCCTTGCGTTTCAATTTCAGGTTGAGTCATTTTCACCCTCTCAGACGTTGTTCTAAAGGCGAGTAATACCTATGCTAGAACGTCTTTAGGATAGGATAAAAGGCCGTCAAAGAGGTGTGCTATCCTTCCAAAGTGACTCAAAGTAACTACAGCTCATCGCCGCGAAGATAGCATGGGAAGAATAAATCCCAAGAAATTCGTCACTCTTTTCGCCCCCAGCCAAAACAATCAAGGTGTCTCTCTGATCAACTACTAAGCCAACTCCAAAAACACGGTCTCGTGTTCGGATCTCAAACTTTTCTGGAATTACTTCCTTCAATGCATCTGTGATTGAGGAGGTCAGGATTCGAACATTGGCTTTGATAAGAAGAACTCTTTCAACCACTGTGTCGACATCTTCTGCAGACAGGTCAAATGATGGAAGGGAGAGAAGAACCTCTTCTTTTGCAGAGTCTAGCATCTCCAATGCCTTGGCAAGGATTGAAGCACGACCATGGACAACCCAGACATCCCGAGTTGTTACCTTTGTTTCCTTCTCGAATAATGGTTGGAGTTCTTCAACGACGACTCTACCTGACTCCTTGAGTCGTTCCTCCCAGTCTAGTCGAATTAGGCGCGTCACCTCTGTGGGAGCCTTAGCAATGTAGGTGGTAGGTCTCCCCTTCTTCACCTGGATGAACTGTTTGTCTTCTAATCGACCTAATACGTCATAGATTCTTGAGTAAGGAACCTTGGATATTGTGGACACATCAGACGCACCCATCTGTCCACCAGCAACAAGTGCAAGATATGCTTGGGTTTCGTATTCCGTTAGACCGAGTTGCTTCAGTGCCTTAAGCGTTGCCTCACTCACTGACATCGTTATTCTATCACAGAGGTCAATATCTTCCGTCTTAAGGCTTGTCAAGAGTGGAACTGTACCATATCAGGAACGTTTCAAACGCCCTTGTCCTGTGAGAGATTCCCACTTTCTCATCCAGAGTGAGTTCTGCATAGGTCTTCGTATATCCTTCAGGAACAAAGATGGGGTCATATCCAAATCCATCCTCTCCTGCAGGTTCGTGTGCAACGACGCCAGACATCGTCCCTACAAATGATTCTAGGTGTTGCCCATCATAATATCCCACTGCAGTCATGAACTCCGACGCTCGATTTTCGTTATGGCTCATAAGTCGCAAAATTCCTTCGAAACCTATGAAATTGAGAACAATACTCGCATATGACCCAGGGAAACCATTGAGTGAATCGACGAAGAAACCGGTGTCATCCACCACAACCGGTTTTTGAAGTGTTTCAAATGCAACCTTAACCGCTTCTCGGGCAATCTCTTCAATGCTCTCAGAACGAATCTCGTGTTTCTCAAGGGAAGTAGTGTCAAACTCGACATCATACTTCTTGAAGAGTGGTGTGAGCTCCTTGAGTTTGTGTTGATTTTGTGTAACGAGGACAAGCCTATCCCTTGACATAGGCTATGACCTCTTTCATTATCTTATAGGACGACCGTATCTTCCCTAAATCGAACATACCTGAGGCATTCCACATAATAAAATGTTCGAGCCCTTGCTTGGCAAACTCCTCTAGTTGTTTAATCATTGTTTCAGTATCGCCGGTCATATAGAACTCTTGAAGAACTTCTTCGGGGACTTTTTCCATGGCGGACAACGTTGTTTTTCGATCATATCTCATAGGAACATAATCGGTCAATGAGTGGAAATTATCACCATAAGGATGGTCGTATCCAAGACGTTTCCATTCAACTCCTGGATAGAGGAGTGCAAAGGCTCTGGCTAGCGGCGTATTCATCATTTTCTCGCATTCTGACTGGTCTTCATCCAAGATACACCAGTTCCATATTGCAGCTGTGAATGGTCCTGTTCTATCAAGCTTCTTTCTGTGATTAAGGATGACCTTCAGACGATCACCATAACCACTTGGTGTCAGACTTGTTGGAATCCATCCATCACCATATTCAGCTGTGAGTTTCAGCATTTTAGGACCCATGGCTGCTATCCAAATCGGCGGGGGTCTTCCATCCACTGCAGGTCTCAAAGACATGACAGCGTCCTTGAGTTTCCAATAGCGACCATCATAATCGAATGGTTCATGTGTATTCCAGACCATTTTGATGATCTCAAGAGCCTCTCGTAGTTTTCCAACCTGACCTGAGTAGTTCAAACCATAGGGCTCGACATTCTCAATCTCTCCAGCTCCAATACCGAGTATTGTTCTTCCTCGGCTGATATGGTCAAGTGTGAGAAAGGTCTGAGCAAGAAGGATTGGATGACGCCTGAGTGGTTCAGTAACGGAAGAAATCAGCTGCACATTCTCAGTCACAACAGCACATGCACTCATGATGGCGGATAATTCATAGTATGTATGGGGTGACTGTTGGAAGTTTGCCAGAGGTGTGATATCGGGTGTCCAGATACTCTCAGGGACAAATCCTGAAAAATGGTCCGGAAAAGCCATAGAGTCATACCCCAAGGAATCTATTGTCTTTGCATTCTTCAGCGCATTGTCCCAAGGTGGAAGGAAGGGACCAGGTGCTCCTATCTTCATATCATGTATATCTACCATTCAATCGCACACCTCTGCAAAGTGAATGAGGACCTTCTTGACCTTCTCAAAATCCTCAAGATGCATGAACTCGTTAAGCCCATGATAATTGTTGTCATCTCTTAGTGTTCCGTAACAGATCGTGGGTATTCCATGAGTAGTGAAGTAAAACCCATCATTTCCTCCTAGATCTCCAGAGATTGTTATGTCTGGGTCAACAGCATCCTTGACTGCTTCATGGAATGCTTTGACATACTTGTTCTCTGGGTCAGACTCCCAACCAGCGTGTTTGGTCT
>JAGXOC010000198.1 GCA_019894665.1 Candidatus Thorarchaeota archaeon | reverse complement strand
TTCATTCTCATATTCTAAGACGCCACAGTGGCAGAGACAACGTCTAAGGTCTGAATAGGTCGGATGATCTGAGCCCTCGTATTCGTGGGCTCTACTCTTCTTCTCATAATTCGATCGATCTGTCTTCATCACTACTTTCTGGTTTTGCAAATCAAGTTCGAGAATATCAACACCAACAAGAGGCGCTTTGACCACAATCTTCTCCCCCCTTGAGTATACCTGATTTAGGAGCACCATCACACACTCCCTCGAGAGAAGGAGATTCGTTTCTCCAGTCTTAGTGTCCAGTGCCATCTTCTCGTTCTGAAACGCATTAGTGATAATATCCATGAGCTTCTGAACCCTCTTAGCAATCATGAGATAGGGCTTCGCTACACCCTCAGTTGTGTCAATTGCCAAATAGAAGATGTGTTTCATAGATTCACCTTTCAGCGTCAATAGAGCCCCTGTCACAAGTGCTTTCCTTCCACCTGTGATGTCTAATGCTATCTCTGATTTTTCCTTCTGGAGGTCTTGTACGAGCTCGCGAATGGTGTGTCCAGTTGCATGTGCGTCCCAGTTTGGTACCTTCAGAGCTTTGACGTTTGGAGTAATGTAGGAGCTCTGAATGATTTCCAATCCGCGCATCACAGGATCGAGGTCGTTGGCGTACTCAGACTCGTAAATTAGGTGGACCTGGTCAGGTCTATAATCCGTTTCAATGATTGAAGCGTAAAAGGAGTTCAGCACTGCCCAACCACTTCTGCCCATCAGTGTGATGTAGGCCTGATTTGCCATCCCAGTATTCTCCTACTATAATTGCAGGACTGCGTTCTTGTCAAGTATTCTGACATCACTATGCCACGCCTCAAACTTACCTGGTTGCTCTGTGTGGATTGGAACTACAATTTCTGGCTGCGCTTTCTCAATCAGTTCCTTTGTTTCAGGTCCTGATAAATGACCTGAACAGTGTAGTGATAATGGTTCACCTAGACCGAAATGATTCAACCATTTCTTCACACGTTCAAGCTCGAACCTGCCTTCATCGTCGAATGGTTCTGAGCGTGACCAGATGTAGCAGCTATTCTTTCCTGGTGCTAAGTCATGCAAGATATTAATCTCATAAAAACCGCAAGTGACCACATACTCTTCTTGTGCTTTGGCTACATCATCGGGGGTCAGCAGAGTGCGTCCGTCAAATATGAAATCGCGAATAACTCTTGAATAGGCACTCGTGTAGTCCTGTTTCTGTATCTTTTCCTCAAATGCTGGGTCACCCCAAACACCCCAGCTCTTCTTGGGCAGGAGAATATCTACGTCATTAGTATTAGGGAGATGCAAATTACTAAAGCTCTTCAGCATATCCAAATAGAATGCTTGTTTAGGATTGATCAGCAGTTTTCGCCCGCAAGCTTTTGCGGCTTTGGAAAGGGTTAGAATTCTACTTGCATCACGCTGTGGATAGTATACAAGCACAAGTTTCTTTGCGTTGTCAATAGCCTGAGTAAGTTCAGATTCCAGCGATTGTTCGGTGAGTCCAGGGCTTTCATCAGCGTTAGTCCCTTCGCAGAGCAGTGCCTTGATATCGGTGCCTTCCAATGCTTTCACGTACTCGTTTGTTGCAGCCACATCGTATCCATGGAATCTGAGGTCACCAGTATATGCAACATTGCCTGCGCTCGTCTTTATGATATATGCGCTTGCCCCAGGCAGGCTGTGATCTACTGGATAAGCTGCAATCTCAAAATCACCTAATTGATGAGATGTGCCCTTTGATGCCACAATGTACTCGCGTTTGACCTTTTCACTCTCCAAATCCGGTCTCATGGCTCTTTTCATCCCATTTCCGCGAGTCATTGGGACTAGTCTGAAGGAGGGATACCAATTACAATAATCACGAACGCCTGCAGCCATGGTTTGCTCTAGATATGACATAATGCTGTATGTTGCCTCAGAACCCATCATCTGAATGTCCGGACGTAGAAAAGGAATCATGCCTATATGATCCATGTGAGCATGACTGATGATGACTGCATCTGCTGCCTTACCAGCGCCATTGTCCTTCAAGGGATGATTTGAATCTGCATGCTTTAGGTGGTCTTCTCGATAGAGCCCCTTGATTGCAGGCAGCATACCAAAGGCGATATATTCGTCAATAGTTGCAAAACCTCGAGCATTCAAGAACTCATCGTAGTAATCGTTCATTTGGCTAAAACTTAGACCCCAGTCAAGAAGTACGCGTGTTTGCTGATCCTCTAGAAGAATTTTGGTTCCACCAATCTCATTCACTCCACCATAGAAAGTTAGTTCAACCATAATGCAATCCCCAGTTTCCTGTAATTATCAAGGATTCGCGAGCTTGTATATAACACATTTGTAGTTTAGTCAATGATAACCAGCTCATTCAAGCCAGTGCCGCAATCCCTTGTTCAATGATGGCTACACTGCTATTGAGCAAATTGCTTCTTACAACGTAATAAAGAACAAAGGAAGTTCAGTTCTCCAAAAAACGACGCAAGTTCTCCATTTCTTCTTCTCTGACACCTCTTATCACAATGGGTGAGATTGAAATGTTGTTTCGCTCTAGGACTTCGAGGGCATCATCAGAGGCTCGCGACTCAACCTCCCCTCCACGAATCCAATAGTACGAGCCGCCATAAGGGTCAGTTCTCTCCTCCAATCGATTTGCTACTCCAACCGTCGTAGGCATTGAAACAACGAGACTACTCTCATCAGACAGGTTTGCTGGGAAGTTAACGTTTAATGCGTCTGATCCATGAGGCAAGCCCTTCCGTAAAACTCGCTCAACGAGAGCCCCTGTCTGGGTACACACTCTTTCTAGATTCGCATCATCTCTCATGTTACTGAACCAGTATTCAGGACCCACCGCCAACGAAACAGCAATAGCAGGATATCCTTGAATAGCCGCTTCGAGCACGGCTCCAACTGTGCCACTAGTCAACATACGATGATAGCCAAGATTTGCGCCCGCGTTTATCC
>JAGXOC010000197.1 GCA_019894665.1 Candidatus Thorarchaeota archaeon | reverse complement strand
GGCTTTTGTGGGACTGGAATAGAACCAACTCAGATTCGACGACTTCGTGAATTTGAAGAAGAACGGATAGTGAGAGATTGGGCTCAGTCTAATCCTGAGGTTAACACCGAAGCGCACCACGAAACGACAGTTGATGAAAACCACAAATCAATAGAGGAACTTGAAACACATAAGACGGTCCATCAGATAGACTCTCAAATAGTTCGAGAAACTGTATCTCAACTGACCGAAGTCAAAGACCTATCTTCTGTAAACGCAGCCTCAACCGTTGAAAGATTACATCGGAGTGTTTCATCCGAACACTGTGCAATTAGTTATGCAGATCTCAAGCCTGAGCTTGGTAAGGGAGAGATTAGCCAACTGGAGAGGGTCCTTCATGAACATAGAGATGAGATTGAGAAATCACTATCTGAAAGGTTTGAACTTGAGAATGTTCGACCTAGAGTCGCGATAGTCAATGACCGGTTATATACATGGATTCCGAAATCAAGGACTGATGAGCTGGTTGAGCCTTATGAAAAGCAGTTCTACTATTTCAGAGATAATAGGGAGATGTTCCACATTGTTGAGGACCTCCGAAACCAACTTGGAATTGAGGATAGTCTGCACAAATCAATGACGCATGTCAACAAGTTGATCAAACAACTGACTGCCGGAGATGAGGGTGGACATGCAAGAGTACGGGCAATCTCCGAAAAGAGCACACGACTAGAAGGCAAGACTGTCCGGTTCTATCTAGATGCCACAGACAGGAGATTATCGTATCTTGAGGGTCGTGTGACGAAAGTAACAGGAATCAATGGTCAGGCGGGAATCGAAAATCCGCGATTTCCAGAGGGCAGAGAATTAGAGGTGTTGAGGGCTCGTCTTGCAGCTATTATTGCTAGCGACGGTCATTTGCGAGAATCGGGAAGGATAGGCTACAACGAAGAGCACCTTGAGCGTATAGATCGTGTTCAGGAGATCCTCAGGAACTTTGGCGATATCACACTAAAACCCAAACTTCGCCCAGGGTCATATGAAGTTCACATTCAGAATCAAATCGGACTCATAATGATTCATGAAGGAATGACGCCTGGAAACAAGACCATTCAGAATCCAGGTCTTCCTAAGGGGTACCTCGAATGGTCAGAGGAGGCTCGTCGTGCATATCTTGAGGATTTTATACCGGAGGATGGAAGCTTCAGTGTCAGCAGGGGATTCTCATGGTTCCGAAGTCATGCACTCTATATCGAAGCTGAGAAGAATTCGTATAGTTTTGAATCAGTCATAACAGCAGAAGAGGTCAAGCTAGTAAAGAACAGAGGAGAATCGGTAACAGGTTTGGTTGATCATCACTATTTGGCATACGGAGCAGTCGATAAATTGCAGACAAGTGATAATCAAAATCAGTCAAGATCCGCAGAGAGCCTTGTAAGAGCAATATGGGATTATCCTAACAACCTCATTGAAGATGAGAAGAAAATCGCAGAGAGTTTAGGAATGAAAATCACACTCTCACCACAATGTGTGAAATTATTCCCAAAAAGTGGAAGGTTGACTGTAAAATGGGTTGCATCTACGACCAGAAAAGAAGATGCAGAACGTTGGGCCGAAATCTGTCCTCCAAATGATGAACGTAAACGAAATGAAGTAGAATCTTGGATCAGAGAAAGAGTTGAGGATTGGTTGGATAAGAAGGAATGGGTTGATTGGTAAATATGTATTGAAATTAACTATAGTGAGGATGGCGCCGTCGGGAGGGACATCGACCGACCTCGCAATGAGACCGATTCTCGAACCTCCGACCAACAACTGTCTGGCTCTCAGCTACCTACTGAGAGGTAACAGGCTTAAGCGGCATGACGCGATTCGCGTCTAAAAGCTGTCGCTTTTGGTGCGAAGTTCCCAAAGGACCAACACGCTACCAACTGAGCCACGACGGCTTATTCTTGGTGTCGCCCGTGATTGTAATATTAACGTTGCTGTTCGTACCGAAGATTATCACTGTGCTTATATCGGAGCAGTTGAACAGGAGAGTAATAGGGACCGTGGTAGAATGAGTGAAATCCAGAAAGAACTGAACACACGATTAGCCAATTGTATCAAACGGGGAACAGGGATTGATCTTTTAGATCCCGAAATAGCGTCCAATTTAAGCACATCATATGATGATTATTGAGAGAGAGAGAGAACAGGAAGAGTTGTGAAGATTGACCACAGAACCACAAAATGACTCACTGGATCAATACGTAGATTACATCCGACATGTAGTCATCGTGATATTGGCGGCTGTTGGAGCCGCTTGGACTATTGTAACTAAGGAAGAAATACTGTTTCCATGGGCAATTTTCCTTATCTTTAGTGCAACAGTCTATGCATTATTCTTACCCTATAAGAGAGCCACCCTAATCACAGACGACTGGAAAAGCGTAAGCAGAATGAAGGCATTGACGATAGTTTTTCTTGGTATACCATTTTATCTTGTTCCAGCTTTTCTGATGCTGATTTCGAGTAGTTATACTGATGTACTTCCATTGGCTCAATCATATTTTGCCAATAACCAGGTTCTTGAAGCATTTTGGACCATAGTCGGAGTAATTCCACCTTTTCTAATGGGAGGTGTCTTTGGTTCGGTATTTGCGAATTTTCCCTTTCTCTCCCTACTAAGCAAAACAGGATATGATCGCGATGAGATTCAAAATATCAAGAAATATGGTGCGGATCGAAGTTTTGCTCTTGGACTTGGATTTGCAGAGATTATATTCGTTGCACTCCTATATCTTTCAGCTGGATGGGTACATCCCGAATCTATATGCATATACACATTGGGAACCGTCACCATGATTATCTTATTGATAGTCTTTGGGCATCTCTATGTAAGATGCTTTCCTTCAGCCCTTAATCAAATTCATCGTAGGATACTCGAGATACTATTTGTGATTCTTATCATTCTGTCCGCTTTCTCAATATACATGACTATTATTTGTGGCTCGATTGCTTGTCTGGTCTTAGCATGCTTCTATTATCTTTCAGAAAAGAA
>JAGXOC010000196.1 GCA_019894665.1 Candidatus Thorarchaeota archaeon | reverse complement strand
GGAGCCCTTCTGGCTTATCGGGCTGCATCATGGGAAAAGGTTGAGTTGTTTGTCATTATGCAGATTCTCTGGAATATCCTTGGGCTAATCGCAATGTTATGGAACTACTTTACAATGGCTCTTCCAGTTGCTGTCTGGTTGATCATAGGACTACTTGCCATCTTCCTCGTGTTCTACATCTTTGTCTATTATAAAGCAAAACCGTAGATTTCAGCAACGAACTAAGCCATGTGATCGGTACATGTTTAGACCTAGTGCCGAATATCGACCCTAGTGGTATTCAGATTCTATTAATCACTTATCTTCCCTATACGATTAATATTTGGTTAGAGGCTCAAGGAATGCCCCTATTTGATATATCATGGCGGATTATCCTTCCTGATCTATTTGGAACGCCACGGATAGTTCTAAACACTACAATTCTTCTATGTGCAATTACCCTCGGTTTGAACAGTGGAGCATACCAAGCGGAGTTTTTCCGAGGTTCGATGGCTTCTATATCAGCTGGTCAAACACTTGCCGCCCAATCAATAGGAATGACTAAGCGTCAAGAAATCAGATATATTGGACTCCCACAAAGCCTTAGACGTGCAATACCTGCTTGGTCGAATGAAGCAGTTTATCTTCCGAAATATACTACCGTTGCATATTTTGTTGGTGTTGCAGAATTTTTTAGTGCAATAAAATTAGCAGTATCACGAACATATCAAGCTCTCTTCTTATATGCTCTAGCTGCGATTGTATTCCTAGTTGTTATTACTATCATCTCCTGGCTCTTGAACTATGTGTATGAACGAGTTAAAATCCCTGGAATGTGAACTCGTGAATTGGTATTCAACTTTGTAGGGTCATTACTGTTTTACTCAATTACCCTTGTAACTGTGTATTATCACGTTTCAACCTGTCTTCAATCTCTTTATGCCTATCATGAGCAGCTTGTGCTTCTTCCGTTCTTCCCAATTTCAGAAGTTCTTCTGAGAGGACCATCCATCCAATGAGCGATTCTGGATCAATCTCAACTGCTTTCTTGTAATATGAAAGACCTTCTCGTGCTCTGCCGGTGTCAAATGCGATTTTTCCCAGATACATAGCTAGGGTGTGGTCCTCGGGGAATAGTTCGTACATTCTAAGGTATAGCTGCTCGAGTTCTTCTATTCTATCAAGTTGCCTCAGAGACTTTGCGATAGCTGTTAGTATACGGTGGTCGTTGGGTGTCAACTTTTCTGCCAGATTTAAGGTTTCAAGCGCCTTCTCCCACATCCTCATCTCGACATAGGTCATTCCTAATGAAACAACACCATCATAGTAGTCTGGTTTGATTGCAAGACAGTGGTCGAATGCCTGAACCGCGTCATCGAACTTACCCTTCTGAAAATATGCAAGTCCTAGGAATGACCAAAACTCAAAGTTACCCGGTTCTAGCTTGACAGATTTCTTAAGATGTTTGATTGCCTGCTTGTTCTTTCGCCAAACGATGTAAAGCCAACCCAGATTGCCGAGAGCAAATGCATGATTCTCGTCCAGTTTGAGACAACGCATGAAGGCATCTTCAGCCTTGCTTCCCTCTTTTAACGACAAGTATGCTACACCAAGAACATGCCATTTCTCAGCGTCATTTGGATTGACTCCGAGGTCTTCGATAAGCTTCTGCACATCCTTTTCAGAGTATGACACTTTTCTCATTCCGTTGTTCAATGCTGAGTTAACGTAGCTCACTCATTAGTATTATCCTCTTGTTTGCACGCCTCAAATTTGATGAGATGAGTAGTCAATATCTATTTCCAGAAGTTTGCAATTTATGCTCAACCCATCAATATTATCTTGTTGTTTGTAGTTCCGTAATATATTGAGAAGTGATTAACATGAAGTTGAAATTCGGTGTCCATATCGAGCCCCAGTTAGGGTATGATTTTGAGAATTCTCTGAACATTGCTTTGAACGCGGAGAAGCTCGGCTACGAGTCATTCTGGTGTAGTGATCATTTGTTCTTGAACGAGAAGTCTGAGAACCAGAATTGCTTGGATGCTTGGACTCTCCTTGCTGCTCTTGCTGCAGCCACTACTAAGATTCGTCTAGGAACATTGGTGACATGTAACAACTATCGTCATCCTGCTCTACTAGCAAAGATTGCTGCATCCATAGACATGATCTCTAATGGTCGCCTGTGGTTTGGTTACGGTGCGGGATGGAAGAAGGATGAGTACAATGCCTATGGCTATCCTTTCCCCAAAATCCAATATCGAATGGACATGATGGAAGAGGCTCTTGAGATACTCAAGCTTCTATGGACCGAACCGTCTCCCAGTTACAAAGGGAAGCACTACTCAATTGAGAATGCATTCTCAGCACCCAAACCAGTTCAGAAACCACATCCTCCCATTCTCATCGGTGGTGATGGTGAGAAACGGACACTTCGAGCCGTGGCAAAATACGCTGACTACTGCAACCTATTCCTTCGGACTGAACTTGAACAGAAGTTGGATATCCTCAAAGAACATTGCAAAGCTGTCGGAAGAGACTACGATGATGTCGGAAAGAGCTTGTTTGCTCAGGGCTGGCCAGGAGTCTTTGTGACCGATAATGAAGAAGAGTTGGAACAACATCTGAAATGGCGTGTTGACAACCTTGGTGTTTCTAGGGAAGAAGTCCTAGAAGATGCACGAAGCAAAGCCCCTGGTTCATGGGTTGGATATCCTGAGGAAGTGCTTGAGCGATTCGAGCATCTCATAGGTTTGGGTTTCGAATTCTTTCAAGTCATGTTCCCCGGAATTGGCGCAGATTACGTAGATGCACAGAAGAAATTTGCACAGCTAGTGATGAAGAAATTGTGAGGGGTCTAGAAATCATCTAGTCCCTCATGATCAATCCATGTCTTGTAATGCGGTTCAAATGCACCTCGTATACCGCGAGATGCGATCAAACCTGTGACAAACTCATCCAAGGTCTTCGAGAGTTGCAAATAATTTGAGCTGCCCTCTTCTCTTAATCTGCTACTCTCTTCGGCAACCCTCTCCGAGTCAACTTTCAATTCTCTGACGAGGAGGTTTCGAA
>JAGXOC010000195.1 GCA_019894665.1 Candidatus Thorarchaeota archaeon | reverse complement strand
GTTTGCTATTCAAGCCATCATGAGTTATCCTATGGGTGCTATTGGCGATTGGATTGGTCAACGATGGATCCTTTTTATGGCCGCACTCATGTACGGAATCGGTTTCATTGTACTTTCACAATCCGTCAATTTCTTGTCGGTCCTGATATCTTTCATCTTTGTAGCTCTTGCTCAGAGTCAAGAAGCGGGTACCTACATAGCATGGTTTGATAACAATTACAAACTATACACGACAGAGGATAAGGATAGGCGAACATATTCACAATTCTATGGCAAATTCACTATGTTTAGAGAGATTTTGACTGCACTGTCTTTTATCCTAGGCGGAATCTTTCTCACATTTATAGGCCGACAACTCATGTTCATAATTCAAGGCATACTGCTCATGCTTGTATCATTAATGCTTCTGAGATTCATAAAAGACCACAAAGAACTCAAACGTGAAAAAATGAATCTTAGTGTATACTTCCGATATCTCAGAGGAGGAGTAACCACAGTTGCTCAAAATAAAACACTTAGACTGATGGTTTTAGGACTGATGATTTCTGGGGCAGGGTGGGCAATATGGAGCGGCCTAATCCTCTTTCCGTTCTATGCGGGCTACGCGGTGACTGACGTGGGGACAGCATTACTCCGTGCAAGTATATTCATTCTCGGAGCACTTTGCACTGGAGCTGCTGGAATGGCATCGAAGCGGATCGGCAAGTTGCAGAAGTGGCTCGCTCTGGCTGTCCTCATCACAGATGTGCTGTTTTTCCTTGGAATTTACATCATGTTATTATTCAACCCAGTTCCATCGACTTTCGCCTTGATGTCCTTTGTTTTCGTGATTCTAACATTCACAATAGCATTCGGACCGAGATATGTAGGTGATGTCTTGAGACCGCGCTTTTACTTGGATGTGATTCCAGATGAGAATCGTAACGCGGTCTATTCTCTAATTCCAACCCTGGTAATGATTGTCAGCATTTTTGCAGTACCTATTGGAGGACTATTGTTGGAAATATTGGGCCAAGAAACAACTTTACTGATTCTAGCACTCAATGGCTTGTTTGGGTCCAGTATCACGGCCTTCGCAATCTACAGACACAAAGTGGAGAGAGAGATTAGTGCAGAAGCTATCGACCTTTGCTGTCCAATTTTTCCAAGCAAAATGTTTGATACTCAGACTATTGTTCCGCTATCTCTTCCATGTTGTTGGTCGTTTGATCCAGTGACGGAATACATCTGGAACCAGCTTCGAGAAACTGCTCTAACCGATCAAGTGATTTCTAAAGAGGAAGGAGATCTCATTGATAGAATCGTGCTTGATGTTAGGACCTACGGTGAGGTTCTCGGAGAGGCGCTTAAAGATGGTAAAATTAACAAAGAAGAGCAACAGTCTATGCTTCGGGCTCGTGAAAGGATCTGGATAGAAGCACATAATATAGCTGTCAAACCGGGCGATTTGAGTGATGACGCAAAGCAGATTCTAGCCACGTTGACAGACCTTCTTGAGTTCATAGATACAAAACGCATGTTCCAGATGTCGGAACAAAAATAGCCTTCGCAGTGGATTTCTTCGATAGTTTATTGTAGCTGGAAGTATTCATCCATGGAAGGAGTTGGATCCAGATATGAAAGAGAGAAGTCGTGAAGAACGGTTCGATGATGTATATTAAATGGTGCTCATTGTAGTTGCACTCTCGTTTGATATCCTGTGGACATCTGGGAGAATTCCTATTGCTGAAATTACTGTGTTCATCTTTGCCTTGACTATATGGGCATATGGCAATCTCAAGGGTGGAATTTGGGAATATCCACTAAAGCTAGGCAGTTTCAACCTGGCTCTTATTCTACTAACTAACTTCTATGTTATATCGATATATGGTGATCTAACAGTCCTTGCTTTGTGGGAGGTATTGGTGGGCGTATTTGTAATGCCACTCGTCTGCATAACCATCGCTGCGGGTTTAGCTTCATATTTGAAAGACACATTAGACCAAAGCATAACCCGAGGAATCTTGATAGCTGGAACTCTCGGTTACATTAAGTCGATAAGTGCAGTAATCTTTCTCGCATGATTCAAGTATCCTTAAAGAATAGCATTACACACTGTTAAAACTAACAGCCGTTAGCTAGCCACCAGGTAGCATTCAATGTCCAGTGAAGACTCCAGAAAGAAAGAGATTCTCGAATCGGCATACCTGATGTTTATTGAGAGAGGCTATCGGGGTAGCTCTCTCCGTGATATCGCGGAGCAAGCTGGTATCAAAGCGGCATCAATATACAATCACTTTGCTAACAAGGAAGAGATCTTTGAAGCAGTATTCATAGAAAAACATCCACTCTTTGCTATCTTATCAATCCTTGATAGTGTTCAAGGTGAAACCGCAGAAGAGTTACTTAACAATGCTATCAACCGACTTACCGAAGAACTTCAGAGTAATCCAGGTCTACTCAACCTTTTCTTCGTTGAAGTCGTCGAGATGGAAGGAAAACACATCCCACAAGCAATCAAGACCAACTTCCCTCCAGATTCAAATTTCATCAGGAAGATTTTCGAGATGAAATCTGAGATAAGAGATATTCCAGTCCCTGTGCTCATTAGGTCCCTAATTGGTACTATCTTTGCAAACATCATGTTCAACTGGTTCATTGGTGAAGGTAATCTGAAGAGATGGGGAAAGCCATCTGAATTGACGGATGTATTTCTCAGGGGAATTCTCAAAACTTAGCGTCTTGATCAGGGCGTTCGATTTTCTTGAACACTCGTTCAAATCGAGCGAGGGCGTCATCAATAATAGCGTAATCATCGGCCATACTAGTGTACATTCGAGACCCCGCAAGGGTGACAAGACCTTCAGCCATGTAAGCCGCACCCATCTCCTCCATCGCATGCTTTCGTGCCTTTATCTCTCTTAAGACTGCTTTGATCCTCTCATTCATTCCATCTCGTTTGATCCCATATATTGGAAGACCCATCCAATGGTCGAGCTTCTCATAGATTTTAACGGTGTTGTGATGCTCCGAGATACTAAAGCCAGACATAATCCAATCACACCGTTAAGGAC
>JAGXOC010000194.1 GCA_019894665.1 Candidatus Thorarchaeota archaeon | reverse complement strand
CCCGTTACCACAACACCTGCTCTGATTTTACCATATGTTTCGATTATCGTGTCTCCACATCTTCCATTTTCTTCTGCCTGACCCATCCAAGTAGCGGCCCGCATAATTCGGCTGGAGGCTATCATTCCATTTGGCAATTCAAGTTTCTGGAGCACAGTGCTCTCCCAGGTTTCCTGATCTATCATCGAATCAACTCACATTTTCTAATGCTCCGTACTCGAGAAGTAGGCTTTTCAGCTTTATTTCATCTGAGTATGAAGGCGTTGCTAATAAAATGACATCACGGCTTGTATATAGGCTTGATGTGATAGCATAAGAAGGAATGGTGGACCGGGCGAGATTCGAATTCGCGCCCCATGTCAAAGAGTTTTGTGGAGTTTCGCGACCACCTCTAATTTGAAAGGTAAGAAACCTCCTGAGTTCATTTCTCATTAGACATTTAACTCAGGGAATGCAAAGAGTTGATGAAGAGAGGACAGGAACAATGCAAATAATCCGACCGGTAAATGTGGAACGTTGCATATCATGCTTTTCATGCGTTTTTGCTTGCAGTAGAAGAACAGGTCATGTTGGTCTTGGTCATTCAGCCCTTCGAATCAAGTCGACACCACCACCGACCGCAGGAGGATCTGGAGGTAACTATGTAGTAATTATGTGCAGAGCTTGCAAAGAACCGGTGTGTCTTGAAGCATGTCAGTATGACGCGATTAGGAACAGACGAGGAGGGGGAATAATCATCAATCAGGAAAAGTGCGTAGGGTGTGGTGATTGTACAGAAGCATGCCCATTGAGTGCCATCTTCGTAGATCCCCTTCGAGAGAAAGCTGTTGTTTGTATTCACTGTGGTGAGTGTGTTGATTGGTGTCCTCATGACATTCTGGTAAAAACGGAGGTGGAAGAATGAATCGAGGACAACTACTTCATATTGATTTGTCAGCTAAAACCTCTGAAACAATTGAAAGGCAGGATCTCTTCGACAAGTATATCGGAGGGGTTGGAGTGGCCTCGAAACTACTCCTTGATAACTGTCCTCCAAACACACCTTATGAAGACTCACCAATTGTCTTTGCTATTGGCCCGCTCAACTTATTCTATCCTTGTTGTGCAAAGACAGTTGCTCTCTTCAAATCGCCATTGACAGGAAATCTTGGAGAGAGCTATGCAGGTGGCAAGCTAAGTATGGCAATGCGAGTCGCAGGCCATGACGCTATCATGATCACAGGGAAACTAGACAAACCACACTATCTTCTAATTCAAGATGATACTGTTGAATTCCGAAATGCTCATGCATTATGGGGATTGTCCACCAGAGCCACAGGAAGGATACTGAAAGAAAAAGTCCCTGGGGAGGGAAGACGTTCAATACTCCGAATTGGAGTTGCTGGAGAGAACCAGGTTCGATATGCGATGGTTGTTGTAGACACAATCCGTCATTTTGGCAGACTCGGTCTGGGATGTGTAATGGGTGCTAAGAAGCTAAAGGGGATTGTTGTTGCAGGGACGCAGAGTCATAGAGTTCCTTTGGTCAAGGATTACAAAACTGAGTTCAAGAAAATCCATGAATTAGTGCTTCGTTCTGGCCGGATGGACAAATATGACATTCTTGGAACAGCTGTAAATGTACTGCCGCTTAATGAGCTTCAAGCACTTCCCACACGTAATTTCAGTTCATTCGCATTCGAGGGAGCTGAAGGAATTTCAGGTGAACGATTTGCAGATGACGTTCTTGTTGGTAAGAGTTCATGTGTTCCTTGTCCAATAGGCTGCATTCACATTGCAGAGGCACGTATCCAGTTCAACAAAAAACAGCGTGACTATGGTACTATCTATGTTCCCTATGACTATGAGCTAATCTTCGCATTAGGCTCCAATCTTGGCGTCGGTTCAACTGAAGGTGTACTCCAGCTAATAGAACGGGTTGATCTTAGAGGTCTGGATGCCATGAGTGCTGGTGTTGTCCTGGGATGGATGACTGAAGCATATACCAAAGGGTTTGTGACACAGGAAGATCTAGGCGGACTTGCCCCTCGTTGGGGAGAGGTGGATGCGTATCTGAAGATGCTTGACCATATAGCCACACCTCCAAATGAGTTCTATACTATTGCTGGGCAGGGAGTAGCCGCTCTTAGTGAACAATACGGAGGCAAGGAGTTAGCAGTCCACTTTGGGGGGAATGAAGCATCTGGGTATCATACCGGGCCTGCAAATATTGTCGGACATATGGTCGGAATTCGTCACAGTCACTTGGATAATGCAGGATATAGTATAGACCAAAAAACCTTGTCGAAATCCATGACAAGTGAGGAGATAGGAAAGCTGATTGCTGAGGAGGATACTTGGCGAACAGTGCTAAATTCACTGGTTATTTGTCTGTTTGCTAGGCCAGTCTTTACTCCGGATGTTGTATTGGATGCTCTCAAGGTATTAGGCGAAGAGCGGACTATAGATGAGCTGAAACGAATCGGAGAGGAGGTATTTCATCTCAGGATGCGTTTCAAGAATCAAGAAAGATTCAATCTTGATAATTTGTCACCACCGGCTCGTCTTCTAGAACGACTCTCTCCACATGGAAGGGTGGAGAGAACATTGATTGATGATATCCTTCACCATTGGAGACAAACACACAACCTTTGAGTTAATAGGAAAATGAGTGGTGGACCGGGCGAGATTCGACTTTGATGCATCATTCCATTCTGTTCATCAGTTTAATTCTCTAACGATGGAGAGTAACTGCTGATCTTCCGGTCATCCATTTATGCTGGCGAGGAACTCGCGGTATTCGACTCCTCTCTCTAGGAACATATTCTTTGTCTTCTCTAGATTGCTTTCTTGAGATTTCAGTTTCTTGAGGACAGTCTTGTACAATTATCCCTTGGGATGAATCATCACAGACACACATTTTGCCCGTCAATATTATCACTCTATGATAATACATTATCATAATCTAATATAAAACTTCCTATGAATGATATAATATATTCATACGATGATGATTTTGAGTTGATGTTTCAGTCTGCAGCATCTTGAAAAAGTTGCAGAATATGTGTAAGCTGAGCTGTCTAT
>JAGXOC010000193.1 GCA_019894665.1 Candidatus Thorarchaeota archaeon | reverse complement strand
CTACAATCACATCATATCTTGTGACTCGGCTCAGTTCTTCGGCGAGTTTGTGAGATGCATCCCAGAAAGGGTCGTTCTCAGCGTTGCGTGGCCACTGCCGGATCTTATCATCCATCTCATCATGTTTATGGTGCATTGCTTGAGGATATCCATCACCCCCGTGTTCTAGGGCCATATGAAGTTTGAAGAACTCCATGAGTTCAGAACCTGGAAAATCTTTGGCGGGAGCTCCATGCATTGCCAACACGATCACTGTCATCTATGAACACCAAGGAGAGAACGGTTATTCCTCTGTATATCACTTACGATAGATGATTTTCTGGCAAAATACTTTCGGCCATCTCAGACAGGTGTTTATATACACACCTAGAGACAAAATTCTGATGAGAATGGTCCGTCCAAATCGTAGCCCAAAGGGTTTGTTTGACCCCTACTATGTCCCCAATAAACTGCTTCATCGGGACAGGGAGCTTACCACGGTCAATGGGATGTATCGTGACTCTGTTGAGGACGAGTACGGAGTCAACTGTCTAGTGCATGGAATCTCAGGAGTTGGGATGACAGTCTTCTCGCGTTATTTCCTCACCAGACTTGTACCTGAGCAGTTCAACTCACACACGGTCTATGTTGATGCTAAGCACAAAGACCCACTTGAGATAGTCTCAGAACTGAACGATAAGATCCACAGAGAAACAAACCGACCAATCACTGTAGCTTTTGACCTTGATGTTCTCTGGATGCAGTTCAAGAGGACTGCAGCTACAACTGACAAAAGAACCATCTTTGTCATTGACAATATTGATGAGACCAATGAGGATGTGTATGCCAAGGTGGCTAGACTCTCAAAGGAGATTCAGGCCAGCACCATTGGAGTTCTCAATAGCCATGACTACAGGCTGCTCACCAAACTTCCAGCCACGCACATGAGTTATGATTTTGAGATTCCTCTTGACACCTACACGCAGTCTCAGCTTTATGACATTGTCAGGATGCGAGTCGAGGACACATTCCCCAACCAGGTCACTGAGGAGATTGTCCGATATATCACTGACCTCGTGGTAGAGTTTGATGCATCAAAACCGAAGACCACAATTGAGGCACTGAAAGCGCTATGGCCCCTTGCTACAAATGGTCAAGAGATTGACTCTGATGCAGTGAGAAGCGCTACTATGAATATCACATCTTTTGCCCATGACAACGACTACATGGATCTCATCGAGACCATCAGCATGAATGACTACATGACGCTCTTGGTTCTGGAGGCTATGACTGAACACCTGATGCGTTACAAGACAGAGACCTACATAGATCGCCAGACACTGAACGATATTGTCGAGGTCAAGTCTGAAGAACTCAGTATCCGATATGCACCTGATGACATTGAGAAGAGTCTACAGACCCTCATATTTCAGAGCATTGTCTTTGAGTCAGGATACTCTCGAAATCTTCTCTATGTGCTTGCACCGCCTGAGATCATCTATGATGCAGCAATTGGTCTAAGACGTGAACTAGCTCGGAGAAAGTAAAAGAAGATTGGATGGTGGCCGGAAGACCGGCCCCTCAATCCATTGATTATGCAGCTTTCTTCTCTGCAAACTCCTTCTTGGCCCAGCCTTCTAATCCGTCTGCGCCTTGAAGATTTGCGAGATCTGTGTCTAAGTTGTCAGGATCAAGAACCGCAACCCAACCCGCACCATATGGGTCCTCATTCAGAAGCCCAGGATTGTCCTTGAGCGCATCATTGACCTCGACAATTGTCCCACCAACGGGGGATTTTACCGGACCAGTCCACTTGCCTGATTCCAGAGTGCCAATGCTACGCCCTGCGGCGATAGCTTTGCCAGCTGGTCTCAGTCTAACGAACTTGATTTTTCCGGCTAGGTCCATGCCGAAGGTTGTGAAGCCAAGTCTAACCTTGCCATCTTCCTTCTTGACCCAGATTTGGTCTTCAGTATAGTATAGATCATCGGGGAAATCGAAACCCTCGTAATTTACCATGGTGTAGTCACCTTAGTTTTTGTCTGTCTAAAGCCTACTTAAGACATTTGCTCTTTCAGAATCTAATACCAATTTATGAGATTTTCATGCGCTTTCAGCAGAATCTCCATTCATGACCCGCTTCAGATGTTCAGCTTCCTCAACATCAATCTCTACATAGAGAGCTCCTGAATAGTCACATTCCTCTTCCGCGCAGTAATAGGTAGTTGGAACAAGCCAACCACTCACAGAATTCTTGGCATCATTAATTTTATCAGAGCCACATTTAGGGCAGACTCGAATTTTTCTCACAGCCACAATGCATCCTCCCGGCGTGAATACAATACATGATGGGTCTTCCCTTAAAACAATTGCCAGATTCCGAAACCTATCTTTCGGCCTTCTGGGGGTGGTTATATCGGGTTGGTACTGCACAAAGTCATGAGATGAAAACACCAGAGACTCCATTACGACCAGGTTTCCACACAGCTGACGAGTTTGCGAGCACGAAGGTCGAGTCAGGTGTCGTAGCCATTGATAGCTTACTGGGAGGTGGGCTTGAGTCGGGAATGGTTCATCTCTTCTATGGGGAGCGGTCGCTGCATGATGACTTCCATCGCATCGCAGTAAAGATTCAGACCCCGAAGGAGAAGGGAGGCCTAGAGTGTCCCACAATAATCATCGATAGTGCGAACATCATCAAGCTTGAGAAGTTCACCCAACTTGCATACGAGTATGAACTAGAACCAGAAACCGTTATGGACCGGATCTACGTCTCACGTGCGTTCAACTCATCGCAGACCTATGACCTCATCATGAACCAGCTTGAGGGATTTCTGGACATGATTCCTGCGCAGATGCTCATGATCACCGGACTTCCTCAACTGTATCTGGAGGAGGGTCCCAAGGGAGAGGGGATGCAAGAGATCTCTCATATGGCGTCGAAATTATCAACACTCACTCTTCGAAGAGGAATCTTCACACTTGTGTCTGCTCCAGTCTCCAAGAGGAGTCCAAGTTTTCCAGAGGGCGGAAGGACACTCACAGGCTCTGCACAGGTTCACGTCAAGGTGTCAGAGTCAAAGTCACGACGCAC
>JAGXOC010000192.1 GCA_019894665.1 Candidatus Thorarchaeota archaeon | reverse complement strand
TGCAAGACAAGATGGGGCATCTCACACATAAGAAGCAGAGTTTCCTTAGGAGAAAGAAGAAGAAGAAGATACCTGCTCATGAAATGAAGGAAGATGAAGCAAAACGTGTCATGGATGAGATGGATAAGAACATGAAACTATACCCCATGACGACAAGGGGCGACCCAGTCCCCACACTGGTCCAGTTCCCTGATGACCCTGAGGCTGAACTGCGACCACGCGAGGAGGCTGTACGGTTAGGGTATGGTCTTGCAAGACTGAGACATGCCACTGCCACTATGCTTGAATGTGATCCGGTCAAGACCAGTATCAGGGCCAAGAGCCAGATCATTGATGTGGAGTATGCACTCTTCAGTCCTCTTGTGACACAAAGAGCAATCGACACGTGGCTGTCAGATGCATCATGGCATGTGCCAACAAGGGTCTCTCAGGAAGTGGCGACCTACGTCAAACAGAAGGTTGACACCTCCAAGAACGCGAGCTACTTCACAATACTGGAGAAGCAACGAGATGATGCTATTCGAGGCAGAGAGAAACTCCAGCTCCAGAACAAGAACGAACAGATGAACACAGACCTCGATGGAGAGATGATGCGGGGGTACAAAAAGACACCAGGTATGTATTCTATGAGTGACATCTTCCTGTGGCTCATAGTGGCATTCATGGCTGGTGCTGTTGTGATGTATATTGTTGGAGGGTATTAACCAATGAGCTTCCGAGTTCTCAAAGAGGCCGAGGAACGAGCCGAGAGTCGAATGTCTAATATCATGGATGCGACGATTGCTCTCGTCCGACCAAGGAATGTCAGATGGCTTGGACTGCTCGCAGCCAACACAGATGAGAAGACAAGAAGCATCATTGCCAGCGAGTCATACAGTCTCATGTCCTATCTCATCCGAAAGAAAGAGCTAGGAGTCACTGTACAGGCTGAGGTACGAATGGTGTATCCAGAGTTCAAACCTGAAAAACATTTTGGGACCATCACCAGAGATGAACATGGTAGGATCACAAGCTTCACTCCCGTGGAACCATCCAATCCTCTGACCAAAGACTTGGCGTTTGCTGCTAGTGTGTGGAAGACTGCTATCAGGCATGGAGAGTTTGTTGACGGAGTCATAAAGAGTCTTGAACTATTCGCTGATGGACTCTGGGAGCTCACAGGTACTGCCCTGGTGAAGAAGATGACAGACTTCTCAGGCAAGACTACTTATGCAATAGACAGAGCGACAGCCGACGACATCACTGCAGAGATGTTCCCAGAGGAAGTCATTGAAGATGTGAAGGATGAATCAAAGAAATGAGCTCTACATTGACCGATTATCTTCGCAGTCGGAAGAAGAGGACATCTAAACCAAAACAAGAGACAGAGAAAAAAACTGGCTTCACGATGAGGCCACTCAAATTTCTGGCAAGAGAAGTAGCCCTCAAATATGGTGGTATGCCTGTGTCAACACATACTGTGACAAAGGCAGTCGTGGAGGATCTGAAGTACGCTTTTAGACGTAGATGGAATGTCACCGCAATCGTTGTTGGTGGTCCAGGAGAGGGGAAATCGCGGGCCGTGTTCACTCTCTCCAAGATTTGGGTTCAGCTGACAGGTGGCGAGTTTCACTATTGTTGGGATATAGACCAGATCCCTGATGTCCAAGATGGTGACTGGCTCCACATAGATGAGTGGTTTGTTCCTGAAGGTCAAGGGAAGGTTATAGCGTTACAGAGACTGAAACACCTGTTTGACACGGGCAGGGCCAAGATGATCTGTATCAGTGTGAGCACTCCTTCAACACCGAGAATCTCGGACTGCACATTTGAGATCACATCACTCGCTCAGGACTTTGATGGGAGAAGAAACCTGTTTGAAGTGCGGGTCCCCATACCGAGTGATAATCCTCATTACAATCGCCGAGGAGTATATATCGGAAATGTGATACTCCCGCTCGGTAAAGACACTGAGAGATGGTTAACATATGAGGATGAATCTTACGTGCGGAAGACCAAGCTCTGGAAGAAGAAAGGAAAGAAGACTGTGGACTTCAACCTAGACCCGCAAGAGATTGCAAAAGAGGTCTGGAAGTGGGCGAAGGAGCGGGACCTGAGTATAGACACGAAGAGTATGGCTCTCACATTCTTACGAACACTGGGACGGGAGAGAGATTGGGACCTGACCTACTCGAATGAGCCCGAGATATCTAACTGGATCATGACAATCAAGAAACAGGAGACCCCCGATTCATCAGACACTGGAAAGAAGTTTGGTGAGTTCTCAGAGGACTGGAAGGGTCTGCGTGAGTTCATAGAGGAATGGTGTCTTGGGCAGAAACCAGCACGCAAGGAATATGCCACTGGAGCGGCATTATGGATAGTCCCCGAGGACCCTCCTCTCAGCCAGGATGATGTCTTTGACCTGATTGATCTGGGTGACAATCCGGTGAAGGTTGGAACCCTTACTAGGGAGATTCGGAACCTCCGGAAGCGGATTCAACGGCCTGACAGAAGGTTCACAGACTTCACAGAGTCCTGGGTGGCATCCCAACTAGATACTCTCGGCGCGCGGAAGCTGGGAGGACCGTCGGCTGCAGACGTTGTGCTGGAGGGAGGGGCTGAGGTGGCGGTGAAGTTCTGCGTGCGGAACGACCCCTTCTACGACTACACGGTGGCCCCTGAGAAGGATGGAGCGGTGGTGATAGTGATCCCGAGGCAGTTGCAGTTCTTTGTGATCCCCATTGCTGGCAATGTAGTGAACGAGCATCTGCAGCTGGACAATGTGCGAGTCAGGGCTGGAGGGGTTCTAGTTGGGATAGAAGAGTTGGCTGCGACCGTGAAGAAGATGATTGAAGAACAGGAGGATGAATCATAGTGACTGAGTTCAGACCATGTAGGAAACGACCTATAGTAGTTCATTTTAGACCGGTGAGAGGAGAAGAAGAGGTCATTGAAACCTTGGAGGGAGATCTTATAGCACTCCAGGAAGAGGATTTTATCATTCGAGGTGTTAACGGAGAGATCTATCCCTGCAAGAAGAATATCTTCTACACGCGCGGCGACGGCAACGGGCGGAACTGGTCCGTGCCGCTGGCGGTCACAGAC
>JAGXOC010000191.1 GCA_019894665.1 Candidatus Thorarchaeota archaeon | reverse complement strand
GACTTATACTTCAAATTGGTTTCCCCATTCAAGTATTCTTCAACATAATCCTTGATCCCATCATCTACGAGAACTACTTCTTACTGGCACTCAGCGTTATTATTGCAATCTACCTGCAAATGTCCGATACAAGAGATCACTTCAGTTGATAATCAAAGACTACCCTCACAGATTTGTAATTTGTATTTCGATTTTATCACTATCATATACACCGGCCGTATGACGATAAAACACATATTGCCGTCATGTTGATTTGGATAGGAGGAGAAAAGATGAATTCTGATATAGATGAAAATTTTGCTAAGATTTTAGGAGCAGTATTCCTTCTTCAGGCATCTGCACCCTTGATCGGAGGATTAATTCGAGATTCAATAATTGGAACAGGTGACATAACAGAAATTATGAACAATGTTTCGAATAGTGCTTGGCTGATGCAGTTAGGAATCGCAGTCGAACTGATCGCGGCTATTGGAGTTGTCATGCTGGGCGGTTTATTATATCTACTTTTGAAAAGACAGGATGCGAAGATCGCTCTTGTGGCTATGGTATTATATATTATAGAGGTAGTAGCTCTTATTATCAGCCAAGTAGCAACTGCTGCTCTCTTGCTTATAAGTCAAGATTCTGTAACGGCGGGACATCCCGCTTATTTGCAGACTCTAGGAACTCTATTCTTAGAAATCCATGATTTTGTGTTCGGTTCAGTACTCATGTTGTTCTTTGCTCTTGGAGCGACAATGTTCTATTACCTATTCTACAAATCAGGACATCTTCCAAAGGGCTTAGCTCTCTTTGGCCTTACTACAGCAGTTCTGTCATTGCTATCAATCCTGATTACAATTTTTGGCATTGTTAATACAGAAGCGGTAATGATTGTTTTCTTGCTAAACCTACCGTTTGAATTGGGAACCGGTCTGTGGCTCTTAGTCAAGGGGATAAGGGTTAGTTCAGAATCAAAATAACAAGCCTCACACATTTCATGTTGAAGGGGAATAATTCCCCTTTCAGCTTTTTACATCAAACTAGAAACATTTTGAAAATCATGTGACGGTTCACTTATTACTTGAGGTACTCTGAATTCTGGAATGTGAGAGAAATGAAAGCGATTGTATATGAAAAGTACGGACCTCCGGAGGTTCTTCATATCAAAGAAATAGAGAAACCTCAACCAAAAGATAACGAGGTCCTCATCAAAATACATGCGACAACTGCAACGACATACGACTGTTGGCAGCGAAGTAGCACTGCCCCTACCGGGTTCGGGGTCCTAAGTCGAATAGCTTCCGGCATCAGAAAGCCAAAGCGACCTATACTTGGGATTGATCTAGCAGGGGAAATTGAAGCAATAGGAAAAGATGTAACATCATTCAGTGAAGGGGACCAAATCTATGGATTCAGTGAAGGATTGGGGGCGTATGCTGAATACATGTGTCTACCAGAAGACGCAACGCTGGCTGTAAAACCGACCAACATGACCTATGAGGAAGCTGCAGCTGTCCCTCAAGGGGCATTGACTGCATTGTATTTCCTAAGAAGAGGAACTATCCAGAGCGGACAAAAAATCCTTGTCTTTGGCGCTTCCGGAGGAGTAGGTCAATTTGCTGTACAGCTTGCTAAGCACTTTGGAGCAGAGGTCACCGGGGTCTGCAGTACCTCAAAACTAGAATTGGTGAAATCTATGGGGGCCGATAGAGTAGTTGATTACACTACTGAGGATTTTGACCAAAGCGGTGAGACCTATGATATTATTTTCGACGCCACCACAGGCAAGAGTCCGTATTCACGTTGCGTAAAATCGCTAAAGGAAGAAGGCATCTATATTTTTGTTACTTTTGGACTGCCACGGCTTTTTCGAATACTATGGCTTAACCGGAGTAGTAAGCAAGGAATACTTGGACTTGTAGATGATAAACCTGAAGACCTAATTTTCCTACGAGAGCTAATTGAAGCAGGGAATCTAAAAGTGGTCATAGATAGGACATTCCCGATGGAACAGGCTGCTGAGGCTCATAGGTATGTCGAATCAGGGCAGAAGAAAGGACACATAGCAATAACGATGGAACATACAACACCTAACCAATAGCAACGAGGGATGATTACTCATGAAAGCGATTGTATGTCCAAAATACGGACCACCCGAAATTCTTCAGATCAAGGACGTGGCTAAGCCAACTCCTAAGGAAAATGAAGTACTCATCAGAATAATTAGAGCAACAGTAACGGCAGGAGACTGTGAGATTCGAAGGTTCGATTTTCCCTCATGGCTATGGATCCTCGCTCGACTAGGTTTTGGTATCAGAGGACCAAGAAATCAAATTCTAGGGCAGGAGCTATCAGGGGAAATTGAAGAAGTTGGCAAAGATGTGACTAGGTTCAAACTAGGGGACCAAGTCTTTGGAACTACAGGTTTTGGAATGGGAGCGTATGCTGAGTACAACTGTCTGCCTGAATTAGGGGATACGGTGATCACATTGAAACCGTCTAACCTGACATTCGACGAAGCAGCCACAATTCCTACTGGTGGGATTACGGCAATGCACTTTCTCAAAAAGGCAAACATCCAACCAGGACAAAAGGTGTTGATTAACGGCGCAGGCGGGAGCATTGGCACCATTGGAGTACAACTTTGCAAGTTCTGGGGTGCTGAAGTCACAGCAGTGGATAGCACGAGTAAACTGGACATGCTACGTTCTATTGGTGCAGATCACGTGGTTGACTACACGAAGGAAGAGTTCGCAGAAAGGGGTGTAATCTACGATGCTATCTTCGATATTGTTGGTAAGGCACCGTGGTCCGGTATCAAGAGATCATTAACAGAAGATGGATTCTATCTGAATGGATATCCCACAATATCGCGGAGTCTACGAGGACGATGGATGGCATCGAGAAGCAACAGGACATATGTTGGCGGCTCAGCTACCGATAACCTTGAAGATCTAGTGTTTCTCACAGAGCTCTTTGAGGCTGGAACGCTCAAAGCAGTCATAGATAGGCGTTATCCGTTGGAAGAGATAGTTGAAGCCCACAAGTATGTTGAATCAGGACAGAAGATTGGAAATGTGGTTATAACTGTGGATGAACTATCGTAGTTTCAAAATGTATCTTCTATCACGTGT
>JAGXOC010000190.1 GCA_019894665.1 Candidatus Thorarchaeota archaeon | reverse complement strand
GTCTAAAGAACTGATCTTATTCTCTGCCACAATCTGATAAAGTCTTGTTTTCAAATCAATCAGTTCAGATGAAGATTTGTCAATTATCATGATGTATCACGTGAAGAAACGTTCCACGTTAGTATATAACCTAAAGGCACTGCGCAGGCTCTCACCAGAGGGTCACAGCTCGTGAACCCATCAGGAGTACACAGAAAATTACTTTTATGTATGTTTGATTAAAATCATGTGTTATTGTCTTACAATACATCGGCAATTACAGAACTAATATACAGTGATTACCAAACTCCAGCAACGGGTTTATTACGGTCTAGGTTTCCTTGGGAGATAACCTTGGGGGACTTGCTAACGTTGGTGCCCCTGGTTGGTTCATTTTTTGAACCTTGCAAGGAGATAAAATAATGGTAAGTAAAGGAACAATGGCCGCTATTGTCATTGTCATCATCGCTATTGGTGGCGCCGGAGCGTACATTATAATGTTCGATCCCTTCGGTCCACAGACTAATCCCTATGATGTAGCAGTAGTATTTGCTACAGGTCAGCTTGGTGACAAGAGTTTCAATGACGGCGTATATAAAGGCATGGAGGATGCTGTTGCCGATTTTGGTATCGCATTCACTTATGTCGAGCCACTGGCGATAGCTGATTATGAAACATACCTCAGAGCATATGCACAACATGAAGAATGGATTGAACCCTACGATCTGATACTAGCAATAGGATTTGATCAAGACGTTGCATTGCGGACTATTGCCAATGAAACACCTGACCAAAAGTTTGGAATTATCGACATGTTCATTGACCCAATTGTCTACCCGAACGTTGCATCACTGCTGTTCGATGAGCACGAGGGCTCTGCACTTGTTGGCGCAATTGCTGGTCTTACAACCACAACTGACAAGATTGGTTTCGTTGGTGGTGTGGACATTCCATTGATCCACAAGTTTGCAGCAGGCTATCTCTTCGGTGCTGGTTATGTCAATCCACAACTAAACGGTACTGCTAACATCGCAGCTAACTTTACGATGGGCTACACTGGTGACTGGGTTGACACAACTACAGCTCAGACTCTAGCTGACGGTATGTATGATGCTGGTGCAGACGTTATCTATGCTGCAGCAGGTGGTGCAGGTCTAGGAGTCATCGACAGTTGCAAGGACAAGAACGCCACTTCATCTATACCACTTTGGTTCATCGGTGTTGACAGTCCACAGATGTACTTGGGCACTGCGAATCCAAATACTCCAGTACCCCCGACAGTCACCCTTACATCAATGCTGAAGCGTGTAGACGTTGCAGCATACAATTTAATCGAGAGTTGGGTTATTGATGGAGTTTGGGATACTGGTTTTGACCTCATATACTCATTCAACCTCGTAAACGGTGGTGTGGATTACGAAATCAACACTGATCTGTTGACTCTGGATCCCGCAATCATTGTAGAAGTTGAAGCCTTCAAGGCTCTCATTATCGCTGGAACTGTTGTAGTACCAGATGACTATTTCTGGACACCATAGTGCAAGTTAGAGGGGTTTTCCCCTCTTTCTCTTCTTTTTTTTCAATTTTCAAAGACCATAGAATTAATTAGTACCACATTACTTTCTGTGGTGAAATGCAGAATCAAGGTGCATCCCCGAATACTGGTTTTCAAACTTAGAGGTCACAACCATGAGTAGCGAGTATGCAGTAGAACTCGAAGGAATTTCTAAAACGTTCCCAGGTGGCGTTCAGGCAAACAAAGACATTACTCTTCGAATCCGAAGAGGTGAGGTTCTTGGACTTCTGGGAGAGAATGGAGCTGGCAAAAGTACGTTGATGAATTTGTTGTACGGACTCCTAAAACCGGATGAAGGTAGAATCGTAATAAACGGAGAAGAGGTGAACCTGAGGTCACCTCAGGATTCGATAGTACGAGGTGTTGGAATGGTGCATCAACATTTCAAGCTCATTCCTGTATTGACTGTCACGGAGAATGTTGTTCTTGGATTAGAACCAATCCTCAAGAAGATGGATGTGCGAAGCATACCTGGAGGGTCAACAATTGTTTCAGTGCTTCCCATCGATTTTGGTTCTGCTGCAAAAAGGATCGTTGAAATTGGAAAAGAAAATGGGCTTCCTGTAGACCCAAAAGCTAAGATTCACGATTTATCAGTGGGACTGCAGCAAAGGGTAGAGATCATCAAGATGCTATATCGTGAGGCTGACATTTTGATTCTGGACGAACCAACTTCAGTCTTGACTCCACATGAGGTTGATGAGCTCTTTGTCACACTAAAAGAGTTTGTGAAGGCTGGAAAGACAATCGTACTCATTACTCATAAGCTGCGAGAGTCAATGGCCTTATGCGATAGAATCTGCGTACTTCGTGATGGAGATCTTGTTGGTCTAGTTGATCGAGATGATACTTCTCCGCAACAACTTGCTCAAATGATGGTCGGGCGACCTGTAGTCTTCACGACCGAAAAAGAACCAAAAGCTCCAGGTGATGTTGTCCTCTCGGTTGAAGATATTCATGTACGAGATAATAGAAATTTGGAGAAAGTGAGGGGAATCACTTTCGATGTAAGGGCAGGGGAAATTTTTGGAATTGCAGGTGTGCAAGGTAATGGTCAAACTGAGCTCGTAGAAGCATTAGCTGGACTTCGTAAGACGGTCTCTGGAAAGGTCATGGTTAGTGGTAAGGACATTACTGGAAAGAAACCACGTTTCGTAAGAGAAGCAGGTGTCAGTCATATTCCAGAAGACCGGCACAAAAGAGGAATAATATTACCCTTCACCATTGAAGAAAACATCGCTCTTGGGAGCCATTATCGAGAACCATTCGCAGGAGGTCCAAGAGATTTATTTTTAGAATCAGAGAAAATACATGATGCGACCTTGGGTCTTGTGGATGACTATTCAATAAAACTGTCTAGTGTTGATGACGCCGCATCCACCTTATCAGGCGGGAATATTCAGAAAGTTGTGGTGGCACGAGAACTAGCAACAGAACCGAAACTAGTCATTGCTTCTCAACCCACTCGAGGATTGGATGTTGGTGCAACTGAATACATTCACAATGTGCTGATTGCACTAAGGGACGCTGGAGTTGCCGTCCTATTGGTATCTGCTGAGCTTGACGAGATTCTAAACTTAGCAGATCGAATAGGGG
>JAGXOC010000018.1:23581-29590 GCA_019894665.1 Candidatus Thorarchaeota archaeon | reverse complement strand
GTGTATCAGACAGACGTTCAGTATTCTCCTTACCACCCCTTTGATAGAAGGTAGTCTGCATTTTTTTCCGGGTTTCAGGATTCTTTGCATAGGTGTTTATTGGAATGACAACAGGATAATCAAGTGGGCATAGGTACTTGTCACCATCTTTCTCCAAGTTCTCATAGACTGGAGGTGGAACTCCTGCAAGTTCCTCTTCAGTGAAAGGAACAGTTGTTTTGATCTCATTCAGTGTCCGACCAAACTCAGATTCGAGAACGGTGATGTTATTTGCAATCTCAAGGAATTCTTTTCTTTTCTCATCGTTAAGAGCAGCACCTCGATGTCTAAACTCTTTGAGAGTCATATCTAGGAGAGTCTTCTCCTCAGGGCCAAGAGATTTCATCTCGGGCTCTAATTGTACAATCACATCATAGAGATCCTTTCTACCCCAAATTTCGTTCATGAATTTCAGAGCGTCTTTCTCAATCTCATCAGCCATGTCACGTTGAGACTCGTTTGTTGACACATGTTTAATAAAGAGGAAATAACCGAGATGGTCTCCAGCTGAGCCCAACACCTCTTCAAAATCCTTGAGAGTCTGAAGACTCACTTCCCCAGAAGGAGTCGTAGCAATCTCATCCAACCTCTTCTTTGCCTTTTCAATTTCTTCATCCGCAGTGGACCGCATCTTTGCAGGATCAATTGTCCAGTCCGGTTTGCGGATTGTACCCTGCTCCGTCATAGTTCTCGATGCAGCTAGTCTTCGTATTTAAGCAACGCCTTGTCGGCGATTGTAGAGCACGAAAAGAAAAGGCTGACCACGTTGTGATATGTTTTTTAAGGATTCAAGTATAGTCCCTTTCAGGTCAACCCCACTAGTCATGCTTAGGGGTTGTAAACATTCAGGAGAATTATTAGCATGGGTAAAATAACTGACCCAATTGCCAAGCGAATCAGAAAGAAGTCTGCTAAGGACATCAAGGGAGGTTTCTTTGGCACGATCACTCATTACATCCCCGGCTGGCACGGGTATCAAGAGAAGGAAGAAAGACGCGCCGCTGACAAGGTCCTTCGCGAGTTCATGGCCGATCAACTTCGGCTTGTGAAACAAGACCTTGAGAAGCTGCAGATGATGGCTGTGGATTACAATCTCACAAAGACGTGGGAGACATTCGACAGGATGCTCGCACTTACTGACAAGATTGAGTCAGCTATCAGGTACGCCGACTATGGATACGCTGCTTGGGGTTCAAAGGAGAAGATCAATGAAAAGGAACTCGATAAAGTATACGAGTTCGACACCACACTTATAGAAGATATAGGTGAAATCAATGACATCGTGGAGGAATTCCAAGACGAAATGAACCAGGGCAAGTTTGACGAAGCTTGGAACTACACCTATCGCATGTGGACTGTCATGCAGCGCCTCGAGGAGAAATGGAATCAACGAGAGGGCTACATGAAAGGCTACCAAGAGTAGTATCTTAATTTTGTTCTGGGGGTTCATCCCCCAGACATCATATCTATTGAGGTTTTATTATGCAATTCATACCTGAATCTTCAGGTATATCCTTCTTCGCCAATCTTGTCTTATTGGTTTTAGCACCGATTCTTTATGCGACAGCAAGGTATCGATTGAGCGATAGGATATCCAGATTGAAATCGTATATGGGCGCTATTGTGGCAGGGGACATCATAGCTCTATTATTGTTCATCTTCCAAGTATCGATCCTCCCAGAAGCCTCTGATAAGGCGTATATGCTTGTTCTTGTATTGGCTCTAGGAAGTGTTGCGGGGGTTATGACAGGTGATTTGATCTTTCGAATTAGAAGAAAAGGAAAGCCATCAGCACGGAGAAAAAAAAGTAACTCCAATTGGCATATAGCAAAATCTAACTATGGTGAATGAGATATCTCACTGAGACCTAGACGCATGCAAGGAGCATTTCTTATACTGAGTGTAGGCATTGAGTTTTTTCTGCTAGCGGGCTATCTGTTCTACCTACTATTTCGGACATATGCTGAAAGTGATGATAAGGTTTCGATGTTGTCTTGGTTGACGGGCATTATAGGTCTAATCACTGTGGGACTGATAGTTTCTGTTGCAGCAGTGGCAACAAGGATGACAAACACGGATTTAGCTATCGCAGTGGCAATTCTTGCAGTTGACGCTGTAGGGTTGTTTCTTCTAATTGATGACATTAGAAGAATTTCACGAAAGTTGGAAGTAAAACCGCCCTCTTATTCATGATTCTATTAATCGTCTTGTGAATCCATGATTATTGAAACTATGTCATCTCAGGTCATCCCGTCATATTTATTGAACCACCCTGGATGCTGTGAAATAATCTCATCAGTATTCAACACTGTAACCTTGAATTCTGGTGATTCAGTAACTTCTAGCATCACAGTTTTTGCAGCCCTTTCATTTCGTTCCTTGCTAAGAAGGTGCTCAATGTGGGATATTTTTCTCTCCTCAGTCATAAACTCCCGTGGATCGTCAATTAGTTCGAGAGTGTCCCAAAATTCTTCCAGGAGAAAGAACACAAGTTTTCGCTTGTAGAAAGGTGCTGCTACCTGGTTCAATGTGTTTTCGATTAGGACACGGTTCCATTTCATGGTCCATCCGTCTATGATGTCAAAAAGGGTATTCATTGTACCACCGAGTTACATCATAGATGGACAACTACTTCCTTTGAATATTCCGAAGAGCTAGAAGTGTAGTGCTGTTATTCTAAACCTAGGTCTCTGAGGGCTCGATGAATCAATCGCATACTCAATAGGCGATTGCACCCATCACATGTAAAGGTGTCAGGACCTTGCCATTTGACAGCCATGTTGAAATCGATTGTATTCCCACAGGTTGGGCACTTTATCTGGTTGCTCCTAGGAGATGAAAGGAACTTGGCTGTAACTGATTCGAAAGAGAGTTGAGACTCTTTTACATCATGTTTCCCGATTTCCTTGGCGTGTCGGTCTTTAATCGTATCCATTCTCACTCACCAGTTAGTTGTTCAGATTTCTGGAAGAGTTACTATAAGACCGAGCAATACAGTGGTTCGTTATTTGCAACCAAATTTGTAACGTAGTTTCTGAAATTATTCTAGGAACCCTCGTGCCTGAATGGCTCCACCGTTGCGTGAAAAGATAGTCCATTATTAGATATTATAGCTCTTCGCATTCTAGGTTTCAACCTGTCACTTCATGCAAGGAGGAGAAAAGCAATAGTCGATAAACAGAAATTTCTAGCTCTGATTGTTGTTGCAATTATAGTTGGTTTTGGAACATATATTGGATTGATGTCTGTAATGACTCCAGGAACAGATGGAGAAGTAACAACGACCACAACCACAGACCTAACAACTACCACAACTCCACCTCCAAGTCCGTAGGATGAAATTAATCCAGACATCTTCACCTATGAAGGCGTAGAACTCATGTGGATTATTATTGGGGGGTTCAAATTGAAGTATAATGAAACAGTGGTGTACATCGATCCATACAACATTGATGACAAAGACCATCCTGTTTTAGAGCCTGCAGATTACATAATTGTCACACATGACCATAGTCCACATTTTTCATTCTCAGATATTCTAGCACTTTCCGATAATGACACCATCACAATAGGGTCACGCATACCAGCAATAAGTCTCCATCCAGATCACACTGTTTACCCCGGAGAACCCTTAGTGTTTGATGATGTTTCCTTCGAGTTTGTTCCTGCATACAATGTAGACAAGTATCGTTCTGGGACTACCACACTCTTTCATCCACCGTCCCATGACAGTATAGGTGTCATAGTTGATTTCAATGGAACTAGAATCTACCATGCTGGCGATACCGATAGAATTCCCGAAATGATGAACATCACAACGGATATTGCTCTCCTTTCCGTTAGTGGATATGCGTGGATGGAACCGGACGAAGCAGCAAGCGCTGTTGATGACCTAAAGCAATCATCAGACCTAGCATATGCAATTCCTATTCATTGGGGATGGAATCAAGGTTCCAGATGGCACGCTGAACGTTTCGTGGAGTTAGCTAACTGTACAACAATGATTCTCGAAAAACTCTTTGAAATGTACTAAGCCTGCAACGAAAAAAGAAAGAGATAGGAAAAGGAGGAAGACCTCCCTTTCCATTATTATACAGAATTCTTACTCAAACTTCTTAGCAATCTTACTCATCCCATAGATGAATAGGATGATTAGAAGGATTGCTCCAAGGTCCGAGTTTCCAAGTCCCGACAGACCCGCAAAGAAAGCAATGGATGCTGACGTTCCTGCATAGACCCAATTTCCAGGTAGGCCAACATATGCTGTTACATTAAATACGATACCTAGTAGGAAAACCAGTACCATAAGCATATAGAAGATCTTCGCGAGGTCGCCAAAGAAATCGCCAATCTTATCGGGTAAGTACATCTTGAAGATGTTGAATAGACCGTACAACATGAGGGTGACTGCAAACGCGACCATTATACCTCCACCAATGAAAATGAACTGAGGCATAATGTGGTTAGCACTCGTAGGTCCAATCATAGCATCCAGGTTACCGCCGGCATAAGATGCCACAGCAAGGACTAGAAACAGACCTTTCAGGAAATGGAATAGGTTCCTCATAAGATCCCAATTTCCAACCCTGTTCTCAATGAATGGTGCGATGAAGAACAGTAATCCAGTAAGGAGGACCAACACGGCTGCAAGAATTTGTGCGGCATCTAGTGCCATCCAAATTATCGAGTTAAGGATCAGGGATAGACCTAAGCAAATCCAGGCCGTACTCTCCTTTCCTATAGCATAGTACATCGGGAACAATAGCCCAATTACTAGAGTAAAGTAATATATCCATGTCAGCCC
This sequence comes from Candidatus Thorarchaeota archaeon, assembly GCA_019894665.1. GTDB lineage: Archaea > Asgardarchaeota > Thorarchaeia > Thorarchaeales > Thorarchaeaceae > SMTZ1-45. The sequence continues at coordinate 24,747 of JAGXOC010000018.1, read as the reverse complement.
AGGATTAGCAAGTACTGCCGCAGACAAATACGTCCATGGCAGGTAAATCAAGAAGAATAGTGCTAATGCAATTGCGGACAGGTATTGAATAAGAACTTTGAAATCCATTTGTTCACTCAAGTTCATTTCACTCCTTGGCCCGAAGGCCCACGCAGTATTCACAAATTGGAACTTAGTAGTATAAATCGGTGTTGATTTTGAAAAAAAGAGTTCGACAAAAGCCGATTTAATGACTTGAAACACACTCGTAGAGCGTCTTTTTCATGCGCTATTGGCGCGGTTCAAACTCTAGAACAACTTGTTCAACGATTAGACTAATGTTTCAGGAATTATACTGTTCTTACTGTGGATAGAACTGTGGAGTAATATCATTCCACATGTGTATCGAGGAGCACAGGTTGAGGTTTATACAAGCTATCCTATACCGTTGAGGGAGTGGATTGTGTGGATAGACGAGATCGTGATACCTTGATAGTAGGAGTTGCCATAATTCTTCTTTGTACTATCTTGTACGTTAGACCAATTATGGAAGGGTCCTCAAAACTGAGTATGGCTAAATTTACAGTTACGGAGGATCCTCGAGAACCGATTGATTTTTCCGTCATAGGAAGGATTGTGGATAACTATGCGAATGTCACATATCAGATGACCTTCGATAATACAGCTTCTGCTACTGCAACCGAAGTGGAATGGTTCTTTGGTCTACAAGATGGTCTTAGACTGAGAAATATATCGGTCCTCCTAGGGGATGCAACATACTGGGGACGGGTCCTTCCCGAGCAGCAAGCCATAGAAACGTATAATGAAAGCGTGCAGGCCAATAAAAGCGCGGTTCTTGTTCAGAGAGTATATCAAGGCTATTCAATAAGTTTCAATGTTGAGAGTGCCACTGAAGCTCTTCTCTCAGTATATGTTGAGGGTTTCTTGACTAGAGAGAAGGGATTGTATAGTCTTAACCTCCCAATCGGAAGAACAGGGATCGAGAATACGGCTTTCCTGTTTGACTTGACCCTTCTTTCAAACTTCGAGCCAGTATCAGGATATTCTGTGGAGGGTTTGCCAAGCCTGACAGTTAGTGATTTGTCAAATGGCATCCGTTTAGAATATACTTCACCCTCACTTACGATTGAAGAGCACATAAGAATTACTTACGCTCTTGAGCGTCA
>JAGXOC010000018.1:0-23482 GCA_019894665.1 Candidatus Thorarchaeota archaeon | reverse complement strand
GATTGGGGGAGCACAACTTCTCACCTACAATAATGGGAGTGAGAATTTCTTTGTGTACATGCTCGCACCTAGTATAACAGAGGTTTTAGAATCTGCACCAAAGCAGTATGTCTTCGTTCTTGATCGATCAGGCTCAATGTCAGGTACTAAGATGGAACAAGCAAAGATAGCATTCAGCTCGATGATAGGATCGATGCTCTCGTACGATCTGTTCAATGTTATCTCATTCAGTAGTGATATTTCGTCACTATGGACGGAACCTCATTCTGCAACTGCGAGTAACATCCAGGCAGCACAAAACTGGGTACAAGCCATCTCAGCTTCAGGTTCAACAAACTTTCATGGAGCAGCGATGGAGGGCTTGGATACGTTTAATGAAGGAGACAATGTCAAGGCAATGCTCATACTGTCCGATGGGTTGCCTACAGCAGGTACGATAACTGACACACCGGGGATTCTGTCTGCAATAAATGAAGCAAATCCGCTAGGTGTTTCTATCTCAACTGTGGCGTTTGGATCCGATTCAGATGAGAACCTCATGGCGAACATTGCCACTCAGAATGATGGATTCTTTGTCTTCATTGAGCCCTCAGAGGATGCTAGTACCGAATTGCTTGAATTCTATCAAGCCTTCTCAACACCAATTGCTGATAGTTATGAGATAGGATTCACAGGTGCATCTGAAGTAACAGCAATCTTACCCCTTGCTGAATCCCCCTTCTTCAATGGCTCAGAAGTGATTGTCACCGGTCGCTATGAAGAGAGTATGACTGTGACAACAACGATTGACTATGTGACAGGTACTGAAACTTATGCGGATACAGTGGGTAGCTCAACAACTTCTTTGTCCCATGTGGAGTATATCTGGGCCCAGCAAAGGATCACCTATTTGCTCCAAGAAGTCGCTTTACATGGAAACCTCGAGATCTATAGGGATCAGATTGTTGCTTTAGGAATGCAATATGGAATCACGGTAGGCGGCTATACTGCAATGGTGCTCACGACCTACGATGTGGATTCATCGGTAGAGGAAGGTACACTTGATGGTTCAAGTGGCACTTACCGCGCTCCAGCCGTGCCAACTTCATCACCAGGAACTTATGCTGCTGTGACTGCAGCTCCATCAGCAGCTCCAGCTTTAGATCCAGTACTATTCGGTGGTACATTCCCAATTGTAGTAATTGGTGTAATCGTAATTGTTCTCCTTATCTCCAGATTCAGGAGGGGTTAGAACCACACGCACCGAGTCAGAGCAGAAAGAGCCTGGTCCGAACTTCTCTGCTCTGGCTCACCTTATCTAAACTCAGCTTGGAAAAAAATGCAGCTCAATCAAAAAGCAACTGGCAGGATAATTCTGAAGGCAGCTCCAGCAACGTCTTTATCTTCTAATAGATCGATACTGCCCCCACACCCCTTCAGTATTGTCTTAGTAAGGAATAGACCAAGTCCACCTTCAGACACAAGCTGACCGCCCCTCTCGAATAGTGTCTCATGCAGCTCTGAGGGAATACCTGGGCCATTATCACTCACAATGATCTCAAATATGTCGCCTTCTTGTTCAATTTCTGCAGCTTAGAATCTTGTGGGAATTATGATTCTGAAAGATGCTAATTTCTGAAAAGCTATATAGTCAACATAACTTGTTCTGGTGTATTTCATGCAAAGAATGTTAGTTGAAACTGATACATCACCCATATTCCAACGAAGAAGAACATCACTGCCATTACAATGTAAAGAGCAGAAGACATGCGCCCCTTTAATGCGAGAAAAGCTACCCATGCTGAAAGCATGATTCTTGGAGAAGCAAGTCCAGAGATACCTTCCATACTCAAAGTAATCCACATGAACAGAACACCATATAGACCAAGCTCAGCATCATCCTTGAGAAGTATCAGTGTCAAGACGAGGTAGGGAATAGTGAACATGTACCTCTGTAGCATGAGTAGGATTGGTTCAACACCAGGATTAATATCTGTGAAGTATCCCTCGAAGAACCATCTGAACTGGTGAAAGGGAGTAGTCAAGGAATCCCCAAACCAGGCATGAGCATCGAAGGCTGCGAAGAAACTCCCTGTCAATGATTGGAAATATAGAAAGACAGCAGTGACACAGATTACGGGAATGGCGAACCACAACAATCGGAAATCAAATGCCTTAAGGAAGGACTTCTCTTTTTTGTACTTATCAATCAAGTTTGAAAGAATGATGACTCCATAAATCAGCACAAGTAAACCTGAGATATATCGAGTGAGGATGGTAAGTGTAGTAAAGATAGCACATGGTAAGTATTGATCTTCTTTGAAGAAATACCAAGACGCAATTGCAAAGAAAAGGAATGGAGCTTCAGAATATGCTAAGGTCCCATAGGTCAGATATGTGGGGAACATCCCGAAGACCAAAGCGAGAAGACATGACTTCTCATAGTCCATGTACATTCTTGCCACTTTGTAGAAGGCGATTATTGATAGGAAATAGAATGCGTTGGAAACGACGACTCCAGCCAGGTATAAATTGTCAACAACTTGGCCAATCATAGCTACCATCCATGGGTACACAGGAGCGAAGGCAAAGAGAAGATCGTTTTCAACTCCGGAAGGATATCCATTTCGGGCAATCTCCAAAAAGTGCTGAGAATCCCATCGGTTTGCAAGAGCCAGTAGAATGTCAGGTGTGCCTGCAATGTCTGAAGCATCGTAAGGATTGAGATATAACCAATAATCAGGAAACACTTCTTCAACGATCATCCATTCAAGGGAAAGGAGTAGTAGTACTTTTGCGATAGCTAAAGCACAAAGAACTCCAATAAGAAGGAAAGGAACTCTAGAGGATGCGAAGAATTCATTCAATCGCTCCCAGTATCTCTCGAGTAACAATGGGTCCCTAACCTCATCAAGCTGCTCAAGATCCTGTGACACTTCACTATCATCGTTGCTCAATGTCGAAACCCTCAATGCGAAGTACTATTCAGTTCGAAAGACACTCACTGGTATATATCTGTCCTTTCCAGGGTCCAGGTATGTCAATGTTTTGCAGAATTGGCTCTTAGATACACCATCTTGTGAGGAGTGGTAAATATATAGTGCGTTTTGCAGTTATTTATTGGTGACCGGGATGTACCAGCGGCGCAGCGAAGAAGTGCAATGTATGTCTAATCCAGGTGAAAACTTGGGCACTCGTTTTCTGTCAGAAACTAAGAGTATGACCGGTCTTGTTCTTGAGGATGCAGGCAGTAGTTTGGATAGGAATCTCCTTCTAAAACAACATGAGGTTGTGGTTGAAGCACTCGAAGAGTTGTGGACCGGAGTAGAGAAGGGAGATGTCGAGGTCGATTGCCTTCCTTTGCTTAGAACAGTCCGTAGTATATCTTGCCCAGATATCAGTCGCAAACTACGTTCTCCTGAAATCGATCATGCCAAGATAATCAGAGAGCTAAGACTTCTTGCGAACACATTCACATACGTCATCAAACCAAAAAGTTCACGATATACGCTTTAGTTTTTATCAATACCACAAAGGAAGACTGAATACGCATTGAGCATCAGGCATGCATGATTGAAATGAAAGCGGTCTTGTTGGGCACTGGCACGTCATATCTCGATCCCCAGCGCGTTCAGTCTGGAATTCTAATTGAGGATGGAGAGCATAGGATTCTGCTGGACATCGGTTCAGGAGTTCTTCATAGACTAACTCAACTTGAGATTGATATCAAAACAATCGACTCAATTTTTATCAGTCACTTCCACGTCGACCATTGTGCTGATTTTCTTCCACTGTGCCAAAGCCTTTGGTTATCAGGTTATGATAGAACTCTTGGTTTGTTTGCCCCTGCAGCAGTTAGAGAATGGTCGAGAGGAGTGAATGATGTTGCTTTCAAGTATCTGAGAGATAAGATACTAATCCAAACCACGGTATTGGATGAAAACCATGTTATCCCTGTAGGCAATCTCACGATAATAGCTAGTCCAACACTGCATGGAACCTACGATACACGTGCATTCAGAGTCGAACATGAAGGAAAGTCTCTGACATACTCTTCAGACACTGCCCCTTGTAGAGATATCATTGAATTGGCCAAAGATACTGATGTATTGGTGCATGAGTGTAATTGGCTGGATGGTCCACATCCAGAAGGCATTCACACGAGTCCAAGTGAGCTGGCTCAAATCGCAGAGGAAGTCAATCCATCAAAGATTGTATTGACTCACGTTTCACCAGAAGTGGTTGCAAACAAGGATAAGGTCATAGAGATTGTGAGCAGGCGAACTAACGCAGAGGTCGTGCTGGGTGAGGATCTCATGGTTCTTGATCTGTGAAATCAGGGATATTGAAAACCGGATTTTCTTGGGCCATACATACGTTTGATATTGGCCACTCCAAAGACACCTCCAAGAATGAACATAGGAGACCAAGAGGCTAGTTCAGTGAACTCAGGCAAGATAGGAGGATCCAGACCTTGACTAAGAGCCATTCCATTTATGACAAGAACGATGAAGAATGTCATGGAGTAAACGAGATTTACTACAGCAGCTTTTCGAGCAAACGGAAGTTCATAGGTGTTCACAATGTGTCTAGTGTCTCGTAGTAGAATGATGACAAATAACATGGTGAATGCTATCAATGCGGGGTAATAGAACAGCCAGAAGAGAATGTATCCAACTAGAACAAGTCCGGTATAGATGGCATATGTAGCAAGAGGATTGAAGGGATGCGATTGAGGTATAGCGGGTTTCTTTGGTTCTTGTTCAGGCATTTCCTCCGTCATTGCATTTCACAGATAGGCATTCTCGACATATCATATAACTGGGAGCTTAGGAGCAAGAGATTACCAGTTTTCAATGGTCTGACTTTACCATGTCAATGTTTAAAACATATGAGAACGCTATCCATCCTAGAGCTCGATACAACATACCGAGTCGATGAATTATGGCCGACGCGATAGAGTGGACTAACGCCAGTCCCGATCACCTTGTTTGGCGTTATCCCGATAATAGGATTAGTTGGGGATCACAGCTTATTGTAATGGAAAACCAAGCCGCTATCTTCTATAGAGATGGCAAGGCTCTGGATACTTTCCTAGCTGGTCGTCACAAATTGACCACGAGTAGCATGCCTGGTCTTGTAGGTTGGTTGCAGAAGAAGGTAAAGGGCGACGTCTTTGAAGCCACTTGTATCTTCATCTCACGCTCACAATTTCAAGGCAAGTACGGAGGAAGAGGTCAGACCAGTGACTTGGCACCCCTTATGTTCCATGGTAACTTCTGGTTCAGAGTTAAAGAGCCGAAGATCTTCACTAACGAAGTAGTCAGCAATCAGAACGCCTTCTCAACAAAGAAGGTCAATGATTTCCTGCGCTCATTCATGAACGAACGCATTATTGACGAGTTCGCTCATTTTGACCTTCAAGCTGTCTTCACACAACTAGACGAGACCTCTCTCAAGGTGAAAACCAAGGTTCGCATGAACTTCGAGAGAATCGGTCTAGAGCTTGTAGATTTGAAATTTGAGGGTCTCGACACAACCGAGAAATACAGAGAACGTCTTTTCTGGCTCAAGACTGGTGGTGTCAGCGGACAGCAAGTTATGGGATCTGAAACAATCAAAGATTCAGCAGAATCACTTGGCAAAAGTCCAGGAGCCGGCTTTGGTGCAGGCATGGGCTTTATGGGTGCTGCTGCAGGAATGATGGGTGGACAAGGACAAGGCGGACAACAACAAGGCGGTGCAGGAGGAACTCCTGCCGGTGCTAAGTTCTGTGCCCAATGTGGTACAGGTCTAGAAGGAGCCAAGTTCTGTCCGAACTGTGGATCTAAAGTAGGATAATTATATCCCGGGTGGGCGGATTGATCCGTCCACACGATTCTCTTTTTCTATACTAATATTCAGACTAGCATAAGGGAGTCAAAGAAAGCACTATCAGGTAACATACATCTATAGACAGATATCCTATGAGTACTTCCGATAGACAAACGCTGCAACGCAGATTAGAATAATCGCCCCAGAGGGAACTATCGTCCAACCAAGATTCATAGGTTCAGTTTCTACAACTTGAGGATTAGTTCCAGCCTCATACTCTTGGAGATTAGTTCGACCATCCCCATCATGATCCAGTTCAGCGTCAGGAACCAGGGGGATCAAGTCCATTCTCTAGCTCCCATACATAAGGAAGAGAATCATTCTGCTGTCACGGTCAGTTGGCCGGGGACATAAAATGCCTGTGGAGAGGATGTAAGATGTTGTGATCCCTGTGGTTTCATGATGCTGCCTCGATGAATCAGGAACCAAACAACGAAGATGATATATTGTCCAGGTCTGTATAGGTTTTGGGCAACGGTAGTTTCAAGTATCTGTTGGGACAGGACCATATCAGTATGCGACACGATTCCATCTATCATAGCTCCGCAGAAGAGCCTCTCACCTCAAGCAGAGCTCACAAGAAGAGCACTGGAACATTCTATACTCCAGAACCTCTAGCAAGTATGATAGCACAAGATGCAATCTTTGCATGGCTCTCAGGGAGAAGCGGGGAACAGATTCAGCATATTAATGATCTAGAAGGTCTGAATGTTCCCAAACAAGAACAACTTCTCAATGATACCAGAGAGATCTCAATTCTAGATCCAGCTGTAGGTGATGGAGTCTTTTTGGTCGCTGCAGGAGATTGGCTCTCAAAGATACTTGTTGCGTTGAACGATAGCCGTACTGAAAATATACGTAGGAATTCGATTGTCAAGAACAGTCTCTACGGTGTAGATCTTGCTGAACATGCAGTAAGAGCATGCAACCAAAGATTAGGAAAATGGGGCAACATCTCGACCCCATCAGAACTAACCAATTTCAAAATAGGAAATAGCCTAGTTGGTTTTCTTGGTCATGAGAATCAGATAGATGGTTTAAATCAGGAAGATCTGAACAATACACTCTCTAAGTTGATGAGTCCTCGAAAATCAGAACAGATTATAGATGACATTGGCGAGGTACATCCACTTCATTGGCACATGGAATTTTCAACAATATTCTCAGGTTCAACTCCAGGATTTGACATTGTTCTGGGAAATCCACCCTACGGAAGCATTCTTGGTACCCTTGAGAGACGGAACATATCAAACACATACAGTTACTCTGTAGGGGGCGGCAGAACCGGTACTTGGAATAGTGCTGCTCATTTTCTTGTGAGGGCTACGTCCCTAATGAAGAGGGGCGGCCAACTCGGATTTCTTGTTCCTAACAGCTTCCTAAGAGTGAAGCAGTTTTCTAAAACAAGAAACTTCCTTCTGAATCATTCAAAGCTCTGGAAGATTATTGATGAAGGGAGTCCATTCGATGACGTCACACTTGAAATGGTAAGCCTATTCTGTGAACGGACTGAAGTTAATGGAGAACACAAAATCAGTGTGGAGTCAAGAAGGCATGGCCTTGAACAGTCAAATGTAGTGTCCTCGCAGGTGCTTAGGGAAAGCATTGTCTTTCCAATCTATCATGATCACATCTTGGCAAAGATTCACATTAGAGGGCAGAAAGGTCTTCTTGTCGCGGGACGGGGGCTAGATATCCCGAAAGAACATGTACGCAAGAAGCAGACGCCCAAATTCAATATACCCTACGTTACCAGTGGAAGGAGTGTTCATAGATATAGTCTGAAAAACCAGCACGTGTTCTATACTGACGACTGGTTTCAACAAAATTCGACGCTGAAGGACTCCTTTGAAAATGAGTTTCTTGTGGCTACGAAGAACTACAGATACCCACGCTGTATCCTGAAACCCCGAGGAATGATTCATGGTGGGGGTATTGTAAAGATCACGCCCCTGTACCCCAATGCTGACCTCCATGTTCTTGGATTGATTCTGAATTCGAGGCTTGTAAAACAGATATCTATCAGGTATCTCACAAACTACTCTCAACTCACTTGCTGCTTAAACACTGGCATCATTGAAGAACTACCACTTGTACTTCCAAAACAACCACAGGTGTACAGAGGTCTATTTGAGGTTCTAAGCCGCTTTCATTCAAATCAGAACGAGAATATTGACGGAGGATGCATTCCTGCACTCGAGAAACTCGCTGATGCGCTCGTCTATTCATTATACTTTGGAGATGAAGGTCTCGAACAACGCGTGAGCAAGGGTATGGATGACCTTTACGCGACTACTCAAGAACAGGATGTTGTCAAGATTATTGATGAAATCTTGGGTGATTCCCTTGTTAGAGAGTTAGAACAACTATGTAGTTTTCCCGCATCAAGAAAGCTTCGCAGATACTGATGCTTAAATATGTGAACACCAGCAAGCATCATGAACAAGAATGGACGAAGACAGTTCGAATTCGGAGGATCTAGCTGAGGATCTTATTGATGCAATAGACGATGAGGCTGACTCAGATTACGTTGATGACGGGTTAACAAAAAATGAACGCGAGATTGAGGTCAGTAGGGAGTCTGAGCGTAAAAGGAAAGCCCAAGAACTAAAGAAGCAATTGAGAAAACGTCAATTGGGAATGCTTTCCTATCGATGGCCAGCATTTGTTTTGATAATAGGCGGGCTCTTAGCAATATCAACTGAATTCTTGGAAGTAATGGTCCGTCTTCCTGGAGTACCTCCAGAGGTTGGATTTAGCACATTCCTTGAAGGATTACTTCGAAGTGGTGGAGTGATCTACTTGTTCCCAGTTATTGCAGGAATAATTATGATTGCGTTGAGTTATTTTGCCCGCACAACACCGAGAGCTACTTGGCTTGCACTTATTCCAGCAGCTATGCTTGGGATGGCAGGAGGCACTGTGTATTTTCTCGTTACATTCGCAGTGACAGCAGATCCTAGTTTGGCGGGGTTACTGTATGCATCACCTGCCCCCTTATCGATGATCATTGCAGGAATCATTGCGCTCCTTGCAGTAGCACTGAAAGAGAAAGAGGACTAATCTGTAAGAAACTCATCAATTCGTCCTTGTTCTTCTAATTGAGACATCCAGTCTATTCGAGTTGGTGAAGACCCGCTCTTCATCAACGCTTGGATTTTTTCTACAGACTGTGGCGCACTTAGCTCAGTTGTGTCAATCTCGAATACCTTTGCCTCACCAAATGCATCAAGTGCGTCCAATTGACATACTCCAATTACCTCGGCTTCAACATTCTCCGTCACTTTGTCTTCTGAGTAGTCGCGCTCAGACAATCGCTTCTTGAGTGTTTCAGGATGTGTTCGGAGAACGAATACCCATTGAATAGAAGAGCTGGGAACAAGATCGATGTAGTGGCCCTCAATGACCAGTCTCTTGCTCTTGTCCGCGGTCAATTCAAAAAGAGCATCAACAAGACAATCTTCATTGATAATTCCAGTATTACGAGCCTTGTCTTCGGCGGTGATGCACCCAGAGTCATCTGCAAGTTGTCCGAGTGAGATCACTTCTACAGTCAGCTTACTACCAAGTATTTTGGCAACTTTTGTCTTACCGGTTCCGGGTGTACCGCCCACAAGAATGACAGACATGCGCTTTTTTCGGACCAGCACCAAGATAAGCTTTGAGAAAGTAACATGAAATCCGTGTGCATAATTGATAAAAGAAGTTTGAATTCCGTTTTACACAGCCATGAATGACTCCTTCAGCGTCCGCCAATTTCACCCGGATGATATCAAACAGGTAGTCTCAATCAATCAAAGATGTTTGCCAGAGAACTATCCAGACCAGTTCTTCATGGGACTCCATTATCATGCGCCCAAGGCATTTCTTGTCGCGGAATATGAAGAGGAGATTATTGGTTATATCATGTGTAGAATTGAGAGAGGTATCTCTGGGTTTGGACGGATGCCTGTGAAGAAGGGGCACATCGTTTCAGTTGCGGTCCTTCAAACCCTTAGGCACAAAGGATTCGGAAAGGCTCTTATCACCGCTGGAATGGAAGGTATGATGGGCTATGGAGCTACAGAGTTCTTCCTTGAGGTGAGGAAGACCAATGAGGAAGCAATTGGAGTCTATGAAAAACTTGGATATTCTGTCCGTCGAGTTCTGAGAGGATACTATCGCGACGGCGAAGATGCTTATTTGATGGTCAAGAAAGAAGAAGTTATCCAAGAGGAAGGAGCAACAGATGAGTGATCAAATCGAGGTCCCACTCATTCCAGATTGTTCAGCATGTATTGCTAATAGTATGAAGACACTCATTCCGCTGCTAGCAAATAATGAGGATGAACAGAACAGGCTTTTCTCATTGGTGTTCAAACGTCTATCAGAGGGCTATAGAGATAATCTTCCACCCTTATCACTATCAATACGAATCCATCAAGAGCTCTACGAAAGCGCTGGTGTCGAGAACCCCTACTCAGAGATTAAGAGAATCAGCAATGAGTCTGCGCTAAAGGCACTTCCACTAATTGAGAAGAAGACTGATGTTTTTGAGGGATATGAAAGGCTGAGAGCGTGTCTAGCAGCATCGATTACAGGAAATGTCATTGATTACAATGTTGCTGAACACCGCCCCGACCTTGGCGCGCTCGTCGAGGTCTTCGACTCTATCATTGCTGAGGGGTTTGCTCTTGATGACTCCAAGCATCTATGGAGTTCGCTCGTGTCCCGGAAGGGCAACCTGGTCTATCTTGCAGATAATGCAGGAGAGGTCATCCTTGACATTCCTCTACTCAGGTTCTTGAGGGAACTTGGATGGAAGACTACTTTTGTAGTTAAGGGTCGAGCAATGATTAACGATGCTACTGAGAATGATGTTCGTGGGACTGAAATAGGAGAACTTGCCACAATTGCAAACAGTGGGGCTTGGGCTCATGGAGTTCCAAAGGAATATGTGAGTCAGGAATTCATTCAACTCATAGCAGAGAGTGATCTTGTCATATCGAAAGGTCAAGCGAACATAGAGAGTTTACCTGAGATTCAACAGAAGACTGGTGTGGAGACCTACTATGTCACTAAGGCTAAATGTTCTCACATTTCTCAAGCTGTCGGAGCCAAAAAGGGTGACAATATAGTTCTTAGACGACCTAAAATCACAGCCTGAAGCCAACGTTTTTAAACTCACAATTCCGCGAAGCGCATGTACAGTTTTCTTGAACTGGTCGAAATTAGTCAGTATTATGTCAACTGACTACTCGAACCAGCTATTGGAGGAACTAATTGATGAGTCAACAGGTACCGGTGATTGTTCTAAGAGAAGACACCGAGAGAACACGTGGCCGTGACGCTCAGAGAAACAATATCATGGCCGCAATTGTGATTGCTGAGGCAGTGAAGTCCGCTCTTGGTCCAAAAGGAATGGACAAGATGCTTGTGGATAGTTTCGGCGATATAACAGTCAGCAACGATGGAGCAACAATTCTGAAAGAGATGGATGTTGCACATCCTGCCGCAAAAATGGTGATTGAGGTCGCAAAGACCGTGGATGCAGAAGTCGGAGATGGTACAACCACAGCCGCAATTTTGACTGGGGACCTGCTCAAGCAGGCTGAAACACTACTTGACCAGAAGATCCATCCAACCACAATTATCAGTGGTTACAGAAAAGCCGCTGCGAAAGCGTTGGAGGTCATTGATGAGGTCTCGGAAACCGTAGACCCAACAGCCCCTGATTACAAGAAGATCCTCATAGATGTTGCCAAGACTTCAATGTCAAGCAAGTTCGTGTCAACCCACAAAGACACCTTGGCAAAACTTGTGGTAGATGCAGTTCTAGCAATTGCTAAGGATGTTCCCAAAGACGAGGAATTAGATATCGATAATATTCCCCGTCAAAAACAAGTAGGAATGAGAGTCGAACAGACCGAACTCGTAAAGGGTTTAGTTCTTGACAAAGAGATCATTCATGTGGGAATGCCAAAGAAAATCGAAGGAGCCAAGATTGCTTTAATCGAGTCTGCTCTTGAAGTTAGCAAGACCGAGTTCGATGCTAAGATTTCCATTACTGATCCATCTGCAATGCAGGGCTTCCTCGATGAAGAGGAACGTATGCTGAAGAGCATGGTAGAGAAGATCGTTGAGGCAGGCGCCAATGTCGTAATTGCCCAGAAGGGTATTGATGATGTAGTACAACACTATCTCGCCAAGGAAGGCATCATGGCCGTCAGGAGAATCAAGAAGTCAGATGTTGAGCGAGTGCACGAAACAACTGGTGCAGCCATTGTATCAAAAATACAGAACCTAACTGCAGCCGACCTAGGAAAAGCAAAAATCATTGAGCAGAGGGATGTCGGAGATGACAAGATGTTGTTCATCGAGGGCACACCAAAGTCTAGCGTTGTCACAATACTCGTAAGAGGTGGAACTGACCACATTGTTGATGAGGTCGACCGTGCTCTGAACGATGGACTCTACGTTGTGAGAGATGTTGTGATGCATCCCCAAATAACTTACGGTGGCGGTGCACTAGCAGCAGAGATATCCAAGCAACTGAGAGACTATGCAGCGACTCTAGAGGGTCGTGAGCAGTACGCGGTTAACGCATTTGCTGATGCTGTTGAGTCAATACCAAACACTCTTGCTGATAATGCAGGACTTGATCCCATTGACGTGATTGTCAACCTGAGGAAGGCACACACAGAGGGTAAAGTCTATCATGGCATTGACTACACAAAGGGTAAAGTAGGTGACATGAAAGCGGCTCGTATTGTCGAAGCAGCTATCGTCAATCGACAGGTTGTTATGTCAGCAGCTGAGGCAGCTCAAATGATTCTCAAAATCGATGATGTCATCAGCTCCAGAGGCTCTCCCGGTATGGGTGGTGGTCCTGACGGCGGTGGCGACTTCGGCGACGACGAATAGAAAGAGTCAAACGTATAACAAAATCAGGTGTAGCTCATGTCAGAAGGCTCGGAACCACCAAAAGATGCACAGAAAGAGGCTGAAGAATCAGCTGAGCCAACTATTGAAGAGATAGTGGCTCTTTTGACCAACATTCCAGGCGTAGGTCCGAAGACTGCAGAAAAATTGGGTGCTGCAGGTTTTGACACACTGGAAAAGGTAGTGGAAGCAGACAAGGAAGAACTCGCTGCAGCTGTTGCAGGTCTGAGTGTTGCCAAAGCTGAAGCCACAATTGCTGAAGCAGCTGACCTTCATGAGAAGGTCAAATCCGGAGCCATTGACCTGGGTAGCAAATGGAAGTCTAAAAGGAAGAAAGCTCCTGAGCCAGAACCTGATAAACATCAGCTAGAACCCCTCAAGGCTGTTGCCAGAGCTGAGGAACGCCGGAGACTCGTAACTGGATATGATGAAGAAAAGGCAGCGATGGGTATTCCTATTGGTCCAAAGTGGCTAACAAGATTCGAAAAAGCGCGCATCATTGGTGCACGAGCCCTTCAGATTTCAATGGGAGCTCCAGTATTGATTGACCCGAAGACAGCTCCTAAGGGACGGTTCGGTTTTGCTGAGGCTGAGCTCCGAGCTGGTGTTTTGCCTATGACCGTTCGAAGAACTCTTCCCACAGGCGAGAGTCACGACATCGCATTGTCACTACTATTAGAGAACACGAGGTTGGACTAGTTCCAGCCTCGCTGCTCATTTTATCTCAACTAGCAATTTGTGCAATCATACTACGCCTTAAAAGCAAGCCACCATATTCTTTCTATTCCTATTGGTGAGAGAAATTGCAAGAGTTGCTACCCAGCGCAGATCTAATCGTTAAGACGTTTCTGGGCTTTGTTGTTGGCGCCCTGATTGGATTGGAACGTCAGAAGAAGATTGATTCCGGAAGAATGGCGGGTGTTAGGTCATTTGGTCTTCATAGTCTACTGGGTACACTTGCTGCATACTCATCAATAATTATCGGTAATGAGTCCATCCTGTTCTACGCGATTGCAATATCAGTCATTCTCGTCACATCACAGATTTACTACAAGCTGTTTCGTACAATGGGCAAAGGGTTTACAACACAACTTGTGTTCGCGATCTCGTTTGTACTCGGTGTCCTTGTAGGATTAGATACTCCTGCAGAAGGGCAAATCCTAGGCACCCTTGGAGTACTAGCAATGACTGTGTCATTTGGAGTGTTCGTAGTTCTTTGGTTCAAGGATGAACTTGCTCATGCCGTTGAGGTCATCTCACGTGATGAGATGATTAGCGCTGTAGAGCTTGGTGTGATCATTCTCTTTCTCTGGCCTTTGATACCAGAAACAGTGTTGTTAGGGACAATACAGTTCCCCTCATTCCAAATTTACCTCTTGATCGTCATTCTTCTAGCTGTCAGTTTTGTAAACTACTTGCTGGTTAAGAAATACAAGGATAGAGGTATCTACTTCTTCGGTTTCTTTGGGGGGTTAGCAAACAGCGAAGCTGCGGTCTCTAGCGTGACAGACTTTTATGTCAAATCTGAACGCAATGGTTCTGGAAAGATTTCATTATCCGTCATACTTGCGAATTTGGCAATGGTTGTTCGAAATGGTTTCCTTCTAGTCATTCTGGACACAACTTTCAGATTGATTGGTCTGTATTTGATTCCAATCGTAGCCATCATAGTAGTTAGTATGATTCGTATCATTCTTGAGGAGAAATCCGAGGACCAACCAGATGAACAGACGTTTGATACTAAACTTGTGTCACCATTTGAGTTTGGAGCTGCCCTTCGGTTTGCAGCGATTTTCGCGGTGGTATATCTAATCCAATTATTCCTTACAGATATTTTCAGTGATTTTGGTGTTTTAGTGGCGGCTGTGATTGGTGGGTTTGTATCCGCAGGGGCGGTAATTGCTAGCGTTGCAACATTGTTCTTCACAGGACAATTAACAGTTGCAGTTGCAGTAAATGCAATCATCCTTACAACAACCATGTCGGTTCTGAACAAAATGATCTATGTCTACATTGCAGATCGAGAAACAAAGTTACTGAAGAAAGTCGCCCGAGATTCAATCATAATTGCAGGGATACTTCTATTCTACCTTCTGCTGCTATCACTCGGACTTTTAGCATAGTTTCACTACTGGAGTTCAACACAAGACTTAAAGTAGAATATACCAGAGTCGCTGTTGGTGACAATTGTGATAGTTGGTGGATTTGTTCATCCAAAGGAATAGTCTTAGTGTAACCTCTGCCAACTCCGTCTG
The DNA here is from genome assembly GCA_019894665.1 of Candidatus Thorarchaeota archaeon. Taxonomy (GTDB): domain Archaea; phylum Asgardarchaeota; class Thorarchaeia; order Thorarchaeales; family Thorarchaeaceae; genus SMTZ1-45. Next base: position 8,453 of record JAGXOC010000018.1, on the reverse strand, counting down.
TGACCAATACGAATTCTGGAGGAATTTCAATGAGTGAGATGAGAACAGTCAGGGGTATGAGAGACCTCATGGGCCCTGAGATGCAAGTCAAGAATTACCTCATGGCCACTGCAGTCGAGATCTTCAAGCTGTATGGATATGAGCCCTTGGACTCTCCGGTAATGGAGCTCTGGGAAACGTTGTCGGCAAAGGGTGGAGAAGAAGTCGAGGCTGAAACATTCAAGTTCACGGATAAAGGTGAACGAGAGGTCGGCTTGAGGTTTGATCTCACTGTGCCTCTTGCGCGGATTGTTGCGATGAACCCCCATTTGCCAAAACCGTTCAAGCGCTTTGCTGTTGGAAAAGCGTGGAGGTACGACAGGCCTCAGGCAGGTCGGTACCGAGAGTTTGAGCAAGCAGATGTTGATATTGTCGGAACTGCTAACCCAGCTGCAGATGCTGAGGTCGTCCTCATTGCTCTTGAGTTTCTCAAACGTGTTCTCGGATCTGACTACATGATTCGAATAAACAACCGCAAGGTCCTTCGTGGAATGACTGAGAAAGCAGGGATCACTGATGATTTAGCTTACGAATGCTTCAGGGCAATCGACAAGTTGGACAAAATTGGTAGAGATGGCGTTCTGAAAGAGCTTGACGAGCGAGGTATCGGGAAGAAACAGAGTGATTTCCTGATTGATGCAATTACCATCAAGGGTAGTGGGACCAAGGCACTTGAAAAGTTCAGAGAACTTCTTGACGGATCGGAGATTGGAATCGAGGGTGTTGACGAACTCACTCTAATGGCGGAAATATTTGAAGAGAGTGGAGTATCAGATCTGATAGTGTTCGACATGTCACTCGCCAGAGGGCTTGATTATTACACTGGTCCTGTTTTTGAAGGAAGATACCTCGGGAAACCAACGGTAGGCTCTATTCTTGGAGGTGGTCGCTACGATCATCTCATAGAGAAGTTCGGAGGTCAGTCAACACCGGCTACAGGAATATCCCTGGGTATAGGTAGGTTGATTGAGGTTGTTCTTGCGAGAGTTGGTGGAAAAGAGTTTACGAAGCAACTTGATGTCTTCATAGCTCCAATCAAGCGACCCATGCTGCGATATGCCACATCATTTCAGACGGGTCTCATTCAGGCAGGTCTCTCATGTGAAGTGGATCTAATGGATAGACCTCTGAAAAAACTCCTTCAACAAGCAGATTCGAAAAATGCTAGATTCACAGTCATTGTTGGAGAACGAGACATTGCAAAAGGAGAAGTCAGTGTACGAAACATGACATCCAAGGAAACTGAACAGGTCAAGACAGAGGTGTTGGTAGAGTATTTCATCAAGGCACTCGGAAAGGATTAGCTAACAATCTGCGGGAGGTCTCTTCGAAAATACAAAATCGGAGAGACCAAAGGCTTTTCTCGCAGGATGACCATGATGTCTATGGGATAACAATGGTGCGGATGCCAGTAGTTGCAGGACGGTTCTATGAGGGAAAAGATGACCTACTTCAAGAGCGTTTGAAGAACTGCTTCTTGGGTTCACTTGGACCAGGTAAACTTCCAGAGGGAGAACCCGGATCTTCAAGGTCTCTTAAGGCTGTGATTGCGCCTCATGCGGGATACATGTACTCGGGGATGCCTGCCGCACATACATATCTGAAGATTTACGAAGATGGAATTCCCGAACATATAGTCCTTCTCGGACCGAATCATACTGGAATAGGTGCAAGACTCGCTGTTTGCAATGATGATTGGCAGACGCCACTCGGTGTTGCACAGTTCGACAATGTTCTTGGAGCTGCGATCGTTGAGGAAGATGAGTTTGCTACCAATGACTGCATTGCACATAGCAATGAGCATTCACTCGAAGTTCAAGTCCCATTTCTTCAGTACACTTTCGGACCTGGGGTGACCTTTGTCCCCATATGCGTCTCAGACCAGTCGTATGCCGTCTGTGAATCAATAGGGAAAACCTTGGCAAAATTAGCAGATGAGAGGGATATTCTGGTTCTTGCAAGTTCTGATTTCACTCATTTCGAATCGGCTGAAAGCGCTCGTTTGAAAGACAATCAAGCAATGGAGTATCTCGAGTTCCTCGACCCTGAGGGATTCCTATCTTTTGTGCAGGGACACAAGGTGAGTATCTGTGGAGCAGGACCAATCGCTGCAGCAATGGTCTTTGCAAAGGAAAGAGGTGCGGTCCAATTCAACTTGTTGAAGTACACAACCTCTGGAGACATTACGAAAGACAACTCAAGTGTTGTTGCATATGTTTCGGCGACTATCACGTAGTTAGTGAAGAATCGTTCTCAATTGTCTCGAAACCTTCAGCATCTGGTTCAGAATTGACCACACCGCTGTCCTTACCAGCATCACTTGGCAAGAATACAGCTGCCACACCTCCAACTACTGAAACGCCACCAGCAATCAGAAGGCTTAATGCTGCAGAGCCTGTATCGTCAAAGATCTGACCACTGATAAGTGGACTGACTGCGTAAGCGCTGTTACTCACAGCACCAAACGCACCCATTAACACTCCATATGCACTAGGATCAGTCACGTCTGCGATTAATGCCTGAATAGCTGGACCTCTCATGGACATTCCAATTGAGAGTACAATCCCTGCAATCAAGAGATCGATTGTATTCGTAGCGAAAATGAACATTATCAATGATAGAGCTCCAACCATGGCTCCAATCACAATCAGCCATTTACGACCACGAACATCAGATAGCTTTCCAAACCCTATGTTTCCAATCATCATTGAGATTCCGATGACACCGAAGAAAATACCAATCTCGTAAGGTTCAACACCGATGTTGATAACTGCGTCCAATAGGAACGCTACTTCGAGGACACCCATTGCGAACATGTTCGCAAACATCGCTATTCCTAGAATACCGTAGCACCTTCGTGCTCGAGAAATAACTTCACGAATAGGCATCTTGGGTATGGAATCTTTGATTGTCTTCTTCACAGGTTCTTGGACTAGTACGTACAAGAAGACCAATGTAACTAGGGTTACAACTGCTGCTAGGAGGAAAGGCATTCGAATTCCCAAAAATTGTGCAAGAAATCCGCCAAGTGCAGGGCCTACGATGAAACCCACCATGTTACCCATACTGAGATAGCCCATTGCGGTGCCTCTGTTCTTTGAAGTGGTGACATCAGATACGAATGCATTGGCTGCTGGAAAGAAGCCTGCAGATACCGCTCCCTCAAGAGCACGGGCCGTGACCATTACAATGACGTCATATGCATATGCATAAACAATGTTCGAAAACGCAAAACCAAGAAGTGAGAACATCAGGATAGGTTTTCTTCCCACCCTGTCTGAAAGACGTCCCATTGGTCCTGCCAGAATAATCCGAGCAAATGCAAAAGAAGCAGCGAGAACTCCCAGTTCAATACCAGCCATCCCTAGATCTTTAATATAGAAGGGAAATATCGGAGTGACAAGTCCAAAGCCAATCTGTAGAATACTGAGGGAGAATGCTAACATCCAAACCTGATACATTCCTCCAGGTTTGTCATCAGTTTCAATATCTTGACCAGTAACTACGGGGAGAGTCACTTCAGCTTCAGGATCCATCTAAAAACACTCTACCGTTCGCAAGACCTGCTCCTTTTCAAGGTTTTTAATTGGGATAGGAAATTACTTGTCTATGATGACCTTCCGTACACCCTTGATATCAGCAAGGGTCTCAATGACTCTACCTGGCAAGGGGTCCTCGGTAATCACCTTCAAACAGGGTTCCTGATATATTGCTACATCTTCAGCAAGGACCTGCCGAATTGGTATACCGTATCCGGCTATCATCGATGTAACTTCTGATAGAATTCCGGGAGATCCAGGCGACTCCACAAAGATGGTCACAACGCCATAACCAAGCACACTACTTACTCTCTCAAGAGATGGCCCCGCTGGTCTCAATAATGAGAAGAACTCACACAGCTGCTCATTTTCGCAGATGTCTTCAGTGGTCGCTCGAACAGTACGACGATCTATACCTAGCGCGGTTCCGAGTGACTTCAAAGGAATTCTAATGTCACCACACTTAATCACACCCGGACCCTCAATATGAAAGCCATGTCGGACAATCGCCTCAGCCACCTTCAACCTTTGCGGAGATTCACTGAGGTAATCAACAATAGTACGCCACATGTAAGAGCACCTTGGACATTATTCAGATAACTCTTTTTCCATAAGCAACTCATCTATTAAGCCCTTGGGCATGTTGAAGTGGTTCTTTCGAATTCCAACAACACGATATCCGAGTGAAACATAGAGACCTTTGGCCACCTCGTTGTCATCGAAGGTGCTCAAGATAATCTTACTATAATCCTTCTCGAGTGCGGCGCGTTCGCCAGACAGCATTAGAGACCGACCAATACCGTTACTTCGATGTTCCTTCATCACAATTATCCCAAGTTTTGCGACATGTTGAGATGCATGCCACTCTTCGGGTTGTAGTGATAGGTGCCCAGCATATTCAGTGTCAACAAGTGCAATAAGGAGAACCTCTCTCGTATGACGAGTTCGTGATATCCAGTTTGCCCAATCAGAAACATGAGAATTTGGTGTAAAGGTTGGAAGCCACATGTGTTCTTCGACGACGTTCCTAAAACCTGCATGGAGGTATTTTGCATCGTCAACTGTGGCTCCTCGAACTGTGATTGAGCGACCGTCTTTAGCCGTATACTCCCACAATTTCAAGTGTTACACCGACAGCGAGAGGCTCAGAGGCTACAAAAAGCGTTGTGGTCTGACGAAAAAACTACTCAAACCTCCGGTGTAAGCAGGGGGATATCAACTCTCAAACCAGGTCTGGGTAGAGAGCATGTGTAAACACAATCAAGCTCAATGTAGCCTGTTGAATCGTCAATTTTTCTGAAGTAGCCTTTTAGCTGAAATGCCGCTGGCTCGAGAGTAACCAGTGAAATCGCTACTCGTGTACCATCCCTTAGTGTAAAGCCACGACGTTTTTCCTCGCCTCTCTTTACAACAATTCTATTGGAAGAAACAGGAACTGTTCCGAACTCAAGAAAAGCAACCGGATATCCATCCTCTGAGATATAGGTGATAATTTTTACAGCAGCCATCTGTGAAAGTCTCTTCATCACGTTCAGGGGCATATTCCCCTCGACTGTGTCTTGAGTCGGAACCTTTCGACCTGCCATCTTTGATTTGAGAAATGCAGCTAGCACATTCATCTTAGAGATTCCATACTTCTGACTTGTCCAGAAAGCCTCTGCAACACCGGCACCCCGAGCATTAGTGTACTCATTGTAACGGAAGAGCGGTGTCTGTGCCACGAATTCATAGATCTCATCATTTTGATGATAAGACTCAAAATCGGCCTTAATCAGCCAACTATCTAGATTTGCTGTAAAGACTAAGATTGACATCTGAGTATTCCCATCATTCACATTCTTTCTACTTTTGAAAGTCATGAAGTCACCGTAGACCAATGTGTTGTCCTTATACACAGTCCACGAGAGTACAGGAACCACATTCGGTTCACCCTGAGAGTCTTTTGTCACCATGAATTTCGGTGATTCAAATTCCTTCATTACTTCAACTAGTTCTTGTGTTAGCCCAATATCAGCCACAGGTTTTAACCTCCTGAGAATCTATGACTTCTTCGTTCTTTGTGTTCTTGGTCATTCCGGACCACACAACATTCGAGAGACCTTCATCACGGGCAATTTGTGCCAGATGCTCCATGGTTTCCTCAATCATGAGGTCTAGGTCTTTGAGTGGGAACTCTAGATCAAATAATGCATACTTGTCAATGCACATTCTGTTGAATGCAAGAAGATCATACCTCTCGACCGTTGGCATGTTCTTAAGAATGAAACGAGCGATTCTTCGTATGTTATCTTCATCATCGGTATGCTCGGGAATAACTGGAGTCCGAATCCATACTGATTTCTTACTCTCGGCAATGATTCGGGCATTCGAGAGAACTGTATCTAAAGGGACACCTGTGTATTGCTCATGTTTGTTCGGATCCATGGTCTTCAGGTCATAAAGGACCATATCAACGTGGGGTAGTAAATCGTTTAGTGTCTTCTCACTACAGTAACCACATGTATCCAGTGCTACATGGACTCCTTCGGCTTGAAGACCCTTGGCAAGCTCCATTGTAAACTTAGCTTGGAAGGTCGCTTCACCCCCAGAGATTGTCACACCACCATTTGAGGTTTCGAAGAATACCTTATCCCGAAGGAGCTCCTGCACGAGATCCTCTGAAGACCATTCTTTGCCCATTACCTTGACTGCACCAGTGGGACATGCATCCTCACAGGTCCCACATACCACACACTGTTCCCTGTTGATCTTAAGACCATCAGGAGTCATTTCAAGTGCTCCTTCTGGGCATGCACGAACGCAAGCTTGGTCACCAATACACTTCACAGTATACCAAACAACAGTAGGTTTAGGATCAATCGTCTCGATATTATGGCACCAGATGCAAGACATTGGACATCCTTTCAGAAATACCGTTGTTCGTATTCCTGGACCGTCCTCAGTTGAGCACCGCTGGATATTGGTGATGATTCCGGTTGAGGTCATCAGAGTGAATGCTCCGTCTTGGTAATGAGTTCTTCTTGAAGTTCTCTGACAACTTTTGTAAAGAATGCATTGTATCCGGATATCCGAAACATGAGAGTTGCGTAAGAATCGGGATTTCTTTGAGCGTCATTAGATGGCTTGGTATCAATGACATTGATCTGCAGATCTGTCCCACTAACTTCGTGCATTCTCTATGTAGTGCTTCAAGTTTCTCTAAATGTTCAGGAGTCCGTACCATCGAGGGATTAAATGTCAAAGGTAGCACCACCAAACTAGATTCTACGCTTGTTAACCTGCTCTAATAAGAATACATATTCTGATAAAATGTCTAGCAATTCATTCAGCAGGTTCAAATGCATCAGTATCATAGAAGAGTTGGTGGGGTTTCTTGTCGCAGAATAATGAAGAGATTTTGTTTTACTGTACAATTGGAATAGCACTATTAATGTGTGCATTTACTTGTGCTATCTTTTTTGGAACAAATGTAAACAGAGGGATTTGGACAATGAGTGCATTGATACTCATGCTGGTTTTCTCGCTTATCGGAGGATATTTAGTAAGTTATGGTTACATTTTAAGTAATACTCGAACTGATGAGAATTATCCCTTATCTTGAACAATATGGTTCGTTTGTTACTTCAGGAGAAACCGCTAAACTAGTTTCTTGAATCACTACTTCATTCTAAAACACCACAGGTTTAGATATAATGTGTCGCAATTAATGAGCAAGTTCATAAGATTCAGAATCGTGAGAATGTTGACGGGGTTTCATGTCAGAAAAACCAACATTAGATTTTCTTGAAAATAAGGATGGACCAAGAACATGCGCTGCTGGAATGTTGTTGTTGATGTTTGCATTAGCATGTGCAATAGCAATCGGAATTAGTCCACTTATTTCTAATATCTACTTTCAAGCTAGCGCCATTCTTGGTTGGGCTCTATTCCTGATTCTTTTCGCGCTCGGAAGCGGATATCTAATTAGTAAGGGACTCATCTTCATTCTACGTGATTCTCGGAGAGCGGAAGACACCAATCAGGTGTGAGAGATTCACTCAAGCCGGTACAACCATGCAACTGGCGCTAGCCTTAAAAGCAGTACAAATTCTCGGAGCCGTAACCGCCCGAAATCAGAGTACTGGGTATCAGGAAGGCTACAGAATGAGAAAAACGAGTAGATTGTTTGCGCTCCTATTTGTCACGATGATGTTTGTAGGAGCAGCACAGACTCAGATGCAATCACCTTTTGCTACGCAAAATAACCTAAACCTGATCACACCAACTGAAACCCTCATGGTTTCAGGTTACGATTCTCCCAACATTACAATTGCTTTGACAAGTCCAGCAAATGGGAGTTCAGTGTCAGGGATTTTCGATATTAATGTCGATATCACATCTGATTTTGGACCACTGAACGTGACTCTCTTCATAGAAGAAGCAATCTACAGTGCATACAATGAAACAACCATCGGAACTGGTCCTCAAGCAATCACTGTGGATTCAACGACTCAGGTTGAAGGAATGTTGAACTTCACACTCTTCTTCGAGTATCAAACGGAGAAGGAAACATACTATCTTCTCTACTTCGTTGATAATAATGCCTTCAACTTCGAAGTGTCATGGTACACTCCTGCAAATGGAAGCACCTTAACCGGTGTCGAAAGCATTGATCTCAACGTAACTCACGACTTTGGCAACCTAAATTTGACACTACTTGTGGATGGAGTGGCTTATGCACCATACACACCTTTGTTAATCGGATCGGGCAATATCAGTGTCATTGTGGATACCAGTAATCTCTGGGAGGGATATGACAACTTCACATTTGTCTTCGAGTACGATGTACTTGCCACCACTTTCTCATACGTGATGTACTTGGAATACCTCGTGGAC
>JAGXOC010000189.1 GCA_019894665.1 Candidatus Thorarchaeota archaeon | reverse complement strand
ACACCTGCGCCTGGAATGTGCATTATTCTACTTGGCAACTCGTTCACAAGGTCAATTATCTCGTAGACATTGACACCAAGACTCTCACAGACCAGGGCCATCTCATTGGCAAAAGCTATGTTCACGTCTCGATAAGCATTCTCAATTGTCTTGGAAACCTCAGCAGTAAGGACATTCGTTTGGTGAACCTCGGCCTTCACGATCTTTGAATAGAGGTCCACAGCTCTTTTTGCACTCTGAGGGGTTATTCCTCCCACAATTCTGGGTAGGTGGACAATGTTTTGGAGTAGCTTACCCGGCATCACACGTTCATATGCAAATGCGAGGTCGAAGTCCTCCCCAGCCTTCATCCCGGAACGCTCCTCAATGATCTTCTGAACGATGTTCTGGGTGGTACCTGGAGCAACAGTGGACTCTACAATGACTAGCGTCCCCTTTTTCATTCTCTCACCAATCTGCTTGCTGACCTCTTTGAGTGAGCTATACTGAGGGACATGATTCTCATCTGTAGGTGTTTGAACGTCTATCAGAATGACGTCCGAGTCCTTCAAGACATCGATATCATCAGTGACTTTGAATGATCCCTTGGCTACAACTTTAGCTACTAGTTCATCGAGACCTGGCTCATCCCCCTCAAAGGGTGACTTACCAGCATTAAGATGCTCAATCTTCCAACCAGACCTTTTTGATCTTCGTTGAAGTCCAGTTACTTGAAAGCCGTCTACATCAGCCAGAAGCGCTGCACATGGGATTCCAACATAACCCATTCCAATAACTGTGATTCTTGTGACCATAACTCTGCACACTCTTCAACGATAATCAAAAAGTCACTCTGTCGTCATAAAAAGAGTATGCAACAGGTATAAGGAACTTGGACAGGGCTGGGCATCGGAATTGATTACAGACAGTTGAAAAACTCTCACTTGATCTCAAGCTTGTTGACAATTAATCCTCAAGTTGAATCACTACACAGAGAGCCCCCTTATCCCCTACAACTCGGGATGTGTGTCCCTTTCCTGTTGTATCTTCCAATAGAGTGACGCTACCTGGTCCAAATACACGCACTTCTCCATCGCTAACCTTAGCTTCGATTGTACCCGAAATATAGACGAACACTTGACGCTTTGGCGTAGGGTGCCAATCACCAAACCAGCCAATGGGCGCATTCACAAAACAAAATTTCTTCGCCTCTGTGAATGTTGAGAGGTTCAATGCTGGTGCTGGCGGTGCGAAATCAACTGGCAAAACTTCAATCTCAACATCTTCAAAATGAGTTTCGCCATTCTCGTCGGTATATATACGCGTATATTTCTTCATTTTTTCTAGATTCTAGTGGTAGCCATTATGTCTTTTGATTAGCCAACTACTCTATACAGACAACGGAAAAGATACTCTCAAAGGAGAACTCGATGAACTGGCTGTTTTTAATCATCATTTCGATATCCCCTCGAAATGAAAAAGATTGCCAGACCCGTCCGATTTAGCTAGTCCAGCATAATGACTTCTATCTCTTCACCTTCTTCAATCACATCTAGATTGACTGGCAACATGATATATCCATCCGCTTGGGCCATGCTTGTGATGGCTCCAGAATGTTTGAAGACCGGATACGCAATACCATTCTCTATTCGTACGGTCAAGAATTGTTTCCGACCTGAGGATGATACGATTCGTTTTCCCATCTTAGCTCTCGTAGTCCGCTCTGTACCGATCGGCAGTCTGCCCATCTTTCTTACAGCTGGTACAAGGAAGATATGCGCATTACTGAGGCACGAGGTCGGAAACCCAGGCATTCCAAAGACTGGTTTTCCATGAATAAGTCCAAAGAGAGTGGGTTTTCCTGGTTTTATCTGCACTCCATGGAAGAGAACTTGGCCCATGTCTTCCAATATTCCTGCAAGTAAATCCCTCTCTCCGACTGAGCTACCCCCTGAGAGAACCACCATATCCGACTCCAAAGCTTTCTCAATTCCCGTTTGCAAAAGTTTCGGGTCATCAGTAATAACTGGGTGTCGTTGGACAATAACCCCATTCTTCTTGAGAATTGCCTCGAGTGTAAATGAGTTCACATCGTATATCTGACCCGGATTGAGTGGCTGTCCTGGCTGAACAATTTCCGTACCCGTCGCGATAACACTCACTCGTGGTTTTTGATACACTTCGACCTCAGTTCTACCCAGTGCTGATATTGTGCCAATCTTTGCTGGGGTAAGGAGGGCTCCTATGGAGAGAACAACGTCCCCCTTTTTGATGTCCTCGCCCAATTTGGATACATTGGCACCCGGGTAAACAGGTTTTGTGATTAGGATCTTGTTGCCCTTCTTCTCTGTAAACTCTACCATTACTACTGCGTCTGCACCCGATGGTTTTGGAGAACCAGTGGCTATCTGCACGCAATGTCCTTTCGTGACCTCAATATCTGAAACCTCGCCAGCGTGTATCACTCCCTCCACTTCTAATAGGACTTCTTGATCCCCGGCATTGAAGGTGTCCTCAGCAACTACAGCATAACCGTCCATGGCTGACCTGTCAAAAGGTGGGACCGACCTGTCTGCGATTATGTCCTCAGCTAGAACGCGGCCCACAGCACAATCAACGGTGAGCGACTCGGTCCGATCTATTGCCACAACGTTAGATAGGATGAGTTCTTCTGCTTCCTCGTGCGAAACAAGAAGATTGAATGGTTCCATCTCTTTCATCTATCTATCTCCCAAAGCAGATGGCCTATTCCTGGTAGGATAATCTTAGTGAGTGCAGTCCTTACTGCATTTTTAGATCCTGGTAGACAGAATATGACCTTGTTGTCAATCAAGCCTGCAATCGAACGGCTGTAGATTCCCGCAACTCCAATCTCCTCGTAACTCAGACTACGGAAATGCTCACCAAATCCGGGAAGCCCCTGGTCGAACATCGGAGCAACTGTACTAACGGTCAAATCCCTACTGCTGACACCGGTGCCTCCGCTGGTCAGAATCACCCTGACCTCTGGATTTGTAATGTATCCTCTCATTGCATCTTCAATCGCTTTACCGTCATTCCTCACAATGTCATACGCTTTGGCTAGATGGTTCTCCGCCTCAAGCAATTCAATCGCAATTTTACCTGACTCATCCGTATCTTTCGTTCTGCTATCGCTGACTATGAGTATAGCAA
>JAGXOC010000188.1 GCA_019894665.1 Candidatus Thorarchaeota archaeon | reverse complement strand
GTGGCGAACGAAATGCTGTCACCAGAAGCCACCCAAAGAATATGAGAGCTGGTACGACTTTCGAGCTATGGTAGATAATTTGCCATACTAGACTCCAAGTTATTGGGTGGACCCCTGGACCGGAACCTGAGAGAAATGAAATAATCGGCATTATAGGTACACTCAGCAATAGGACTAGCACGAATGGTACCCACCGTGCTTTGTCCTCAGGTCGACCTCGAATCCAAGCGAGCACCAAAAGCGGCAGAATAAAGGTATAGTGATGTTCCCAAACGTCTACCATTATGAAAAAATAGGTTGTAGAGAACAACCCAGCACTTGCCCACACATCTCGTGAGTACAATGTGGCACCAATCGCCAACACAAAGAAGACTCCAATAAGTGTGCCAGTAACAACGGTAGAGTTGGTGATAGGCCCTCCAAGTAAATAATAGAGAAGCATTTTCAACGAGTGGCTCCCTACGTAGGGGCTGAGGTTAGTTGCTCGGGAAATATTGAATCCGAGAAAGAATTGGAGAGACTCCAAACCTGCCGGCACTGCAACAATCGCAAGCACAGTCACTAGGACCGCCGCAATGACAGATCGCACCCTTCCTGCTCCCAGAAGTACAGGTGCAATAAAAAAGGGTATTATTTTGATAAGCGAACCTGCTGTCCATAAGCTTGTCATAGTACCCCTTCTTGTTTTCCGTCCATCAACAAGTGAAGGTGTGGTCAGTGCAAAAAACATGAGGATCGCAGCGAAGAGGGTAACTTGCCCCACAAAGAGTTCAATGTATATTGGGGAGAACACAAACCACATCCCCATTGCTATTCGTCCCTCCCAATCCGGTCGATGCAGTGCCTTTGCAAGGGATCGAGTCCGTAAGACTGCCAACCACATAGCGACTGTTAATACTCCGACCCAGAGCCAATAGGCGAGGAGGGGGGGTGCCAGATTAAGAATAACCCCAAAGGAATAGGCGAAATAGGGGAGGTACCTATAGGGATACAGATAGGGGACAACCAGGGAGTCTGGTATTGTATAACAATCGAGCCCATTCAAAACATTATGTCCGGCTTGATAATACGAGAAAAAGTCCGCCCCTTGGCCAACTAAGTAGTTCGTGTCATAAAAGAGCGAGTTTAACATCCCAGTCCCTAGTGATGAGATGAATACCGCATGGATGACAATGGCAATCGTCAGAAAACCCCAACTCATCCATTTTCGCAACCATCCTTCCATGTACACCGCAGAAACCTCATTTCTTGAGATTCTTACTCCCCCCAGATGCTATATCTACAAAGACAGTTAGTGCATAAAAATACGTGCCACATTATTAGCACCTATTGCAACTTACTATAATCATGAACTATCATCCTCATCGTTTTGTTTGCGACATTAATTGCCAGACTAACATTGATTAGAGATACATGCTGTAGATATGAATTTAATTTCCTAGTTAATGGTGCCTACAATATTTAGGAATCAAGAGCCATCAAGAATCGAGAATAGATGCCAGTTTTGCCGACATCCTTAAATCCAGATTGAGGAATGTCCTCTCAGCTGAGCCGGTTTGGCGGAGAAGTTTACGCGATGGACTGCAAATCCATTCTACCAGGGTGCAAATCCCTGAGCCGGCTCCACTTCTTCTTTTAGTTTAATCAAACGCCCGTCAAAATTCGTGGTTGACCCCAATCCTCCCTTATGATGCTGTAGAGAACTCCGTCCCTATCCCTGCCTCTGATATATCCCACATTGCGAATAATGCCTTCTTTCTTGAAACCATTCTTTTCCAAAACTCGTTGAGAGGCAACATTTTCTTCTACAATGAGTGCCTGGATTCTGTGGATATCTTTCAAGATGAATAAGTAGTCCACAATGATTTCTACCGCTTCAGAGCAATAGCCATTTCCACGTTCTTCTGGAGTTATCATGTACCCTATCTCCACCAAATCTAAGAATCCTAACTTAGATAGGAAATGAAGAACCACTCCAATCCTGGTACCATCTTTCTTTTCCATAATGAATGATGCATTGTCTGCTGAGTGCTCACCGAACATTCTCTTTTCAGTTTCTAACAAAGACTGCTGTCGAATGAAGATGAACTCACCCACGAAGTTGATATCATTTATCCACTTGTTATAGATCTCTAGATCCTCTTTCTCAATTATCCTAAGATTGATCCGCTTTCCTTCAAGCAATCGGTTTCCCTCCTCAAAAAGGTATGATTGACCTTTGTATTGATTCTTTCGAAACAACTGACTCGTGGAGGAATAGGAGACTGTAATGACCTCCAGGGCTATCCTTCAATTAGAAAGCCCGCGTCAATCGATTCCTGAATGAGCCTCTTAGCATACTCCCAAAGGTCTTCAGATCCACTGACCATTTCCTTCTTACTCTCCAAAATCTGATTACTGGCAACACTGTGTTTTTTCCATGACCAACCCTTGTTATTGAAACTGAGGATCAATGGCTGAAGTTTGTCTAGCGCTGAAGCAAATCGAGCCTCTGGAGTTGACAAGGACTCAAACTCCTCCCAGAGTGAGAGCAACTCTTCCTTCTGATCATCGGGTAAAATCCCAAAGATACGGTTCGCAGCCTTTCTCTCACGCTTCGCCTTGTCGGCGTTGCCAATCACATCATATGCAAATGTGTCTCCAGCGTCTATCTCGACCAAGTCATGAATCAGAAGCATCTTGACGACCCTGAGTAGGTCAATGTCGAGACTGTTCGCATACTCTGAGAAAAGTATCGCCATGAGTGCTATGTGCCATGAGTGCTCACTGTCATTCTCTTGGCGAGTTCCATCACATAGAGCCGACTGTCTCTCGATGTGCTTCAACTTGTCAATCTCGACAATGAACTCCATTTGTCTGGAGAATCGTTCGCTGTCTTCCAATTCGTCGCCTCCATGTTCGAAGCCAGCGAAGGACTAGAGGTATATCACTTTGCTGGAAGGTATACATGACGTAGGTCTCGTGAAACACAATCCGTCGCAACAAACATAAGAAAGCTATGTGAACAATTAACCACACTTTAGGAGCGTGAGTTTGATTGAGTGGAGAACTTTCTAGTCTAACTAAGTACATTTTCCTTCTGACCTTCCTGGCACAGATAATCTTCGGAGTGTTGTTCTTTTTCTCTCCTGAGACGTGGATTGCCTTAACCGGATGGCCAAATGAACCCAGTACCGGGCGTGTTCTAGGTGCTGCAATAATGGTCCTCGCTTT
>JAGXOC010000187.1 GCA_019894665.1 Candidatus Thorarchaeota archaeon | reverse complement strand
TTTAGCAAGATGATACCATTTGCCTGCCATCTCTAACTCCTCCAGGTGAGTAGTTTCTCGGAATCGATTCGACCGCCAACAAGATTGAGGTACGCTTCTTCGAGATCATTTCCTCCAGCCGACTCAACAATCTCTTGCGGACTCCCTGTAGCGACTAATCTCCCACCAATGAGCAGTCCAATCATGTCGCAGACCTCTTCAGCCAACGCTGTCTGGTGTGTGGAGAGAACGAAGGTCGTTCCTGTTTCTCTAGCAAGAGCTAGAATGAGGTCTTTCACAAGGATTGAAGCTGAAGGATCAAGACGTGAAGTGGGCTCGTCAAGGAAGACCAGTTTTGGGTCATGTAGAAGAGTGGCTGCTATCAGAACCTTCTGTTTCATTCCAGAGGAGTATGACTCCAAGAGATTCTCTTGTCGTTCTTCTAGACCGAGGATGGCTAGAAGTGAATCAATTCTCCTGTACAATCTTTGTTCATCCACCTCGTTCAATGCTCCTATGAACTCCAAGAACTCTACAGCAGAGAGTTTGGAATACAGTCCAGGAGTTTCAGGTAGCATGCCGGTTAGTGCCTTGATTTCGTCCTGTTGAGTCAAAACATTCATGCCGAAGACCGACGCTTGTCCACTAGTTGGTTTCAGAAGACCTGAGAGCATTCGAACAGTTGTGGTCTTTCCTGCACCGTTAGGTCCCAGGAAACCGAACCGAGTACCAACCGGAATCTCCAGGTCGAGGTCTCTAACAGCATGAACGGAACCGAAATCCTTGGTCAGTGAACTTGTTTTGATACTGATATTATACTTAGACATTATTATTCACAAGAAAAAAGGCGCAAAGTTAGTATATAATGAACTGTGGGAAATTGGTCCATAGCAAGGATGATTAGCTCTTTGCAAAGAACTGCGTGACGAGCTTGTAAAACTGTGATAATGCCTCGCGACCTTTCTCGGTGGTCTTGAACTCATAGATGCCTTCCTGAGGTTCATCCATTTGCTCTAGAAGCTCTGCGTCAAGCAAGAATGAAAGGTCCTCCTTCATGAGCTGCGTCTTCATTCCTAATTGACGCATCAACCAACTCTGAGTTCGAATCTCCCAGACACACGCCTCCAAAATCTCAACCCATCTCTCATACTTGGTTCGACGGGGACCTGGACTCCATGAATGCGGACGAACAGTGGGTGTCACCACGTCGCTCCGCCCCCTGAATTGTCTTCAGAAGAAGATGAGAAAACACGTTCAAGTTCCTCGCCCCATTCTATGAATCCTTGGTAGAAACGAAGCCATTTTCTAACCAACAGCCTCCAATAAAGAAAGACGATCCAGCGAGATATGAGGACAATTACTATGAACACCAAGAAGAGAAACATGAGTAAGAATGACCCACCTCCCTCTAGGAAGGCTAGCAACCCTGGTATGAGAAAGTTGTTCAGAAGAAGAAACAAAAGAAATGCCTGAAAAACAATCTCAGAGATTACTTTCCTTGTTGTGTTGCTTAAGTTCCTCCTGACATCTTCAATCTCATTCTTCTCGCTCACTCCATCTGCTGGTTCTGAGGGTCGAAGGACATCAAATACCAGGAATACGTATGAGGTTAGACCAGTCACGAGTTGATTGGAATCGACCAATGCTTCAGAATCTTTGAGAACTTGCCCAGCTTGCTGCAAAATTCCATATTTCTGTTTTAGATCCTTGTATTGGATCGGAATAATCATAATTGGAGTACCGATGAGAACGAGTGCAATCAGAAGAAGAGTGCCTGTCAGACCTGCGATGACTACAAAAAGTATCACCCATAGCATTATGAGATACATGCCAAATGCAGCACCAAAGATATGTCCCATTAGGAACCGATGACTTCTTCGCATTAATCGTAGAGTCTTCTTTTGACCTGTCAACAGATCATGTCTCTCTGGCTGAGGTTCAGACACTTAAAACCACCAAGTAATTCTAAGACAATCCAGTGGGATTGAATGTTATATTCATTTGGGAAAGAAAGGAGTAAGGTGTCCGATGACACCCCTCTTCGGCCTCCTAATACCCTCGACCTCAAGTCACTGAGTTTTCTGTAGAGAACCCAACGTCTTTCGGCTACTTCCAACGAAACAAATCCCTGTGATTAATAGAACTCGTGCGAATCCCGTGGTTGAATCCCCAAGGATGTGTCCGTACATCATTAGAACTGCTGCCACAACAAGCATTGTCGCACCAATCAGATAGTATGCTTTTTCGATTTTATTCATCGTTATTCACGAGTAAGACAATGTATTGTTAGTATATAATGGACTGTGGGAAAAAGGTCCATAGTTTCTGCAAGCCCTCTATGCTTATAGCAAAGGTCAGCACTACACAAACAGGAGGTTAGGTCTTGAACATCACAGACCCATTCGTAGAAATTTGAAGTAAGACCTGATCTTGCTTGGTCTAATGAAAAGAGCTGGGACATTCTTTTGATATTCAATAAATCCTTCACCAAATCGTTCGACCAGTTCTTTCTCCTCCTTCCAAATCTGCAATCTAAAGACAATGTCTGATTGAGCGTTGACAACGTTTTTACCAACTCCCAGCATAGTACACATTATGAAAAGCCACACGAAATACCTGACCTTCAACGTCCCGGCTCGGATGGATTTTGTTCACATAACTCCTGATGTCCAAGATGCTGTAAGGGAGAGCGGGGTCAAAGAGGGACTGTGCCTCGTCAATGCTATGCATATCACGGCTAGT
The DNA here is from genome assembly GCA_019894665.1 of Candidatus Thorarchaeota archaeon. Lineage (GTDB taxonomy): Archaea > Asgardarchaeota > Thorarchaeia > Thorarchaeales > Thorarchaeaceae > SMTZ1-45. The sequence goes on along the minus strand of JAGXOC010000187.1, from coordinate 502 downwards.
GTCTTTATAAACGACAATGAGAATGGTCTGCACGATGACTACAAACGTTGGTTGGAGGAGCTAGCACCAAACGAACCAACCAGTCTCTACAAACACAATCGTACGGGTGAGGATAATGGTGATGCCCATCACAAGCGCCAGATAATGGGGCGTGAGGTTGTCATCGCAATCACCAATGGTCGGCTTGACCTAGGAACATGGGAGGCGATCTTCTACGGTGAGTTTGATGGTCGTCGTTCCAAACGCATTCTGATTAAAATAATCGGAGAATAGATTTCAAAATCTACCTGAGGCTCTAATGTGGGGTTTTACGAAGAGACCAATCCACCTGACATTGATGAATCAATTGTATTGGATACTATACATTCCATCTTTCCACAGATCACGAATCCTGAGGTTCGATTCCATTACCATGGGACACACAACGTCTACATAGTTGAGGATCAGTATATCTTTCGTTTTCCCAGCACCTATCACACTCCTAAAAGACGAAGGGAGTATG
>JAGXOC010000186.1 GCA_019894665.1 Candidatus Thorarchaeota archaeon | reverse complement strand
CCACTGGACAGGTCGGACCAAAAACAGACGAGAAGACCGATACGAGCCCATCATACTATACGTAATTGTGACAAGTTCCCCTTTTTTTCGAAGGGTATACGTAGTAGCTCTCCTTTTCAAATCAGAGGAAATAAAATTAGGATAGCTATAACAGCGGACTAGAAGCTCCGTCGTTTGCAGCTGGTGTATTCGCATGAAGCGTGTCCTTGTATTCCTAGTCATTGTGATGGTCATCCTAGCGATTCCACCATCAACGTATACCCAATCAGATTTGATTAACACCAAGACAGATTTTGAGCAAGGACCTTGGGATTCAATATCTGTTTCATCCGCGTCGGGCACTGGTGACACAAGGGCATCTGTAGTTTTTGGATCAAGACAAGTAAACAGTCTCAGTCTTCCCATAATGAACGCATTCACTAGTACAAGTGTTCATTCAGGGTCTCTAGACTTATCGAGTTACTTGATTCCTGGTTGGAGTCTGTATGAGGTGGAGATTGATGTCAGCTCAATAGCAGCTGTAAGAGAATATGTTTCTCTTAATGTAAATCCAAGTACATACATCAGGATTAGAAATGACACACCTTCTCCACCTAATACAGGTCTTACTACTGATGCTTTGTATCAAGAATTCTACAAACAGCCATATGATGGAAAGTTGGAGAATTATACAATTGGATATAATGTCCCCTATTATGATCCAACTCTAGGAGAGGGATATCTTGTTGTTAGAAGCAATTTCTCAGACTCTCAGACAAACACAACAGGATGGATTACGCCGTTCTCTCAAGCCATTCCGGACCAGACAACAACACATGATTGTTCTTCAGACAACGCGATACTCAATGCAAGTACTTCTTATTTCGTAGTCATAGATGGGACAGGGATGCAGGGCGTATATAGCCTCGCTGAAGAAGAATGGCAATTCAACAAAATATACTGGAGTGCGCAACCAATCCTTGGTCTTGACACTGGTGGACGCATTAGAGACTATCCAGCTTGGTTCACATATGGTATAGGGAATGAACATGAAGCTGAGTTGAACTACACGTACACTCCTTGGAATAAAACCTCAAATTCAGCTCTTACTTTTTCTTCACCAAGCCAAGTGTCAATGAAAGGCAATTTAACTGACCTACAGGGCACTAGTTGGACATTCACAGATGCAGAAAATGTTACGCTAATCAACTTTGAAACTAATCAGTCTGTGAATATGGAGTATAACATGACATTGTGGTATCGACAGTCAGTTTCATCAACCGCAAGTTGGAGTATTCCAAACAGCGGCGCAGATGTTGAATGGAGTGTTGAAACCACCATTGAATATCCAGTAACAACACAATCGAACTATCTGAACATCTCAATACCTGGAACATGGGATTCAGATGGTTTCTATAATAGTACACACCCATCCAACAACCACACTTCATTCAGTTCTACAGGAACAATGATCACTTGTTCTCAGATGTACAACGAAACTTGGACACTAGAGTTGACATCAGAAAACCTAATGAAAACCCTGCAAACCTTCACCACTGTTGATGACACTGAGGTCGTTTCAGAGTCAATGATGATTTCAAACTTAGACATAAACTCCACAATACAGGAACCAGATACAGACCCAGTTACAACAGGCACTGTCAGTTTGGAGGTATGGTATTCAGAATCTGAGTTCTGGCCACAATCTGATAAATCGGTTACAAATGGACTAGTACATTATTTCTGGAACATAAGCAATCCATTGGCGACAAATGGAGAATATACAATTGAAACCTACTGGAGTAATGGAACAGAGGCGGGATACCTCTCGAAAACCTTGTTGCTCTATTATCCAACATCCATGGCTGCAGATTCATACAATATAGACGCTTACACAGAGAGTAGTTTCGACATCAGAGTAACAATAAACGACACGTTCACACCTCAGGGACTCAATGGCACTATTGCCAACTTGACGTACTCATTTGATGGTGCTGCGAATCAAAGCATGACAGACCTGAATAATGGTACATGGACAGCCGCGGTTTCCACGACAGGGAAGACATATGGTGATTATGAGGTCCTTGTCTACGCGACAGGATATGCCATTCAGAATCGAAGTCTGCAGATTGATGCATTGCTTATTCATGAAACTGAGTCTCTTACAATTCAATGGTCGAATACTAATGACATTACGTATACCGAATCAACTGAACTCTCTGTTGCCTACAATCGAGTAGGAGGAAACCCAATATCTGGTGCCACCGTTAACGTAACAATAAACTCGGTCCCCTATGTACTCACTTGGGATGGAGGAAGTGATACCTATAGGAGGACATTCCATGGGTCAGATACTCTCCCTGGTATCGGAGTTCATAATCTCTACATTCAAGCATGGAAAGAGGGTCATAAACCACAGATAGATGATAATCGGACTCTAACAATTCAGGAGGAACCAACCACACTCGACCTCGAATGGTCACATGGGAATAACATCACATATGTTGAATCCACGACCCTCATAGCTAATTACTCTATGAGCGATGGCTCACCAGTTCTTGGAGCATGGATCAATGTAACAATTGGTTCCAACACTTGGAACTTGACGTGGAATGGGGCAACTGAAACCTACGAATATGTGTTCGATGGAGATGCAGACCCACCAGGTTTTGGTATTTATAGCGCAACTGTTGAAGCCGACAAGTTTGGATATATAGATAAGTCAGCAGGCTCGGTGGCGCTGACCATTCGTGAAGAGCCAACAACTTTGGTTCTTACTTGGTCTACTGATTTTAACATAACTTACGTTGAAGCAACATATCTCATTGCGAATTATACCATGAGTAATGGTTTAGCTGTCTTGGGTGCGGTTATCAACGTAACAATTGATACATTGCCATTGAGTCTCGACTGGTATGCGCCAACACAAACCTATAGGGTCTTATTCACTGGTTCAGACGACCCACCAGGACTAGGAACCCACAGTATGATTGTGAATGCTGACTTGTTTGGTTATACCTCACAGACCAACAACACTGAACAGCTGATCATCAGAGAAGAACCAACAAGTCTTGTGCTCTCTTGGTCTAATGGAAACAATATCACATATATTGAATCCACAACCCTCATAGCTAATTACACCATGAGTGATGGTTCGCCAGTTCTCGGAGCTTGGATCAATGTGACAATTGGTTCTAGCACTTGGAATCTGACGTGGAATGGCTTGACAGAAGTCTATGAGTATGTGT
>JAGXOC010000185.1 GCA_019894665.1 Candidatus Thorarchaeota archaeon | reverse complement strand
ACTACCATCAGCGATTCATCGAATATGTCAAAATGGCTGAGGTTAAAGATTGGGTTATCGATGGATGCATGACTGACACTAAGGGTGATCGTAGTAAACGACCATCCGAACAGAAGGATCCTGATGTCTATGTTCATGTTGCAGAACGAAGAGACGACGGTGTCGTGATACGTGGGGCTAAAGCTCACCAGACTGGAGCTGTCAACTCTCATGAACATCTTATCATGCCAACATTAGCCATGCAGAACGAAGACAAGGACTATGCGATCTGCTGTGCTGTTCCTGCTGATGCTAAGGGTATAACATACTACTATGGCCGGCAGTCATGTGACCTTCGACGACTTGATGAGACTGAGGAGGGAGATGTCGACTGCGGGAATCCAGTATACGGTGGTCAGGAATGTCTTATTGTGTTTGATGATGTGTTTGTCCCTAATGAACGCATTTTCATGAACGGCGAGAGTGAGTTCTGTGGGCGTCTCGTTGAATCCTTTGCGGCATATCACAGGCAGAGCTATGGTGGATGTAAGGTTGGGGTCGGTGATGTTCTAGTGGGTGCTGCTGCATCTATTGCTGAATACAATGGTGTTGAGAAAGCATCCCACATAAGGGATAAAATAACTGAGATGGTTCATCTAAATGAAACACTGTATTCTTGTGGAATCGCTTGTTCAGCAGCAGGTCACAAAACCCCCGCAGGAAATTATCTTGTTGATCTTCTTTTGGCAAATGTATGCAAACAGAATGTGACGAGGTTTCCATATGAGATATCTCGATTACTGCAGGACATTGCTGGTGGTCTATTTGTGACCCTTCCAAGTGCACGAGAACTGAGTAATCCTGAAACTCGTAGCATAGTAGAGAAATATCTGGTTGGAGCAGAGGGAGTCAACACGTTGGATCGCATCAAGATGTTACGACTGATAGAGAATCTGACTCTTGGAAGAGCTGCCGTAGGATATCTGACTGAATCGATGCATGGAGCCGGCTCTCCACAGGCTCAACGAATCATGATTAACCGCTTGAGCAATTTAGAAGAGAAGAAAAAGTTAGCCAAATCATTGGCCCGGGTCTCGGATTAGGTTAGAGATAACCTAAAGCGGCAACCAAGTGCCAATTCCCTTTTCGATTGCTCTTTGATAAATCAGTGGGGCAACAGCCATGTCATCCATAGCTAGGCCGAGGTTGCATGCCATCGTACGTTCTTCAAGTGTCTCCCGACCTGGCTTGTGTCCCACCACCAGTTCGCTCAGTTCTGCATAAACAGAAGGAATGTCTTGAAAATAACCCATCTCTTGATAGTGATGGAGTTGTGGAATATCGTCAGTACAGAATTTGTTAGACTCCTTCAAAGCATCAGGATGCCAGTATGAATCAAAGTCCACTAATGAGGCGAAAGCTCCCTCATCCATCCATCCTGCTTGTATTGTAGCATGTGGTTTCTTAAGAATTGGTCCAGCAGTCACCACTATGTCACATTCAGAAACTGCATCCTTGGGTTTATCGACTGGTGTGACTTCTAATCCAAAGCGCCCTTCGATTTCTGTTGCATATTCAGCTGAACGGTCAGAGTTAATGTCATATGCCATCACCTGTTTTATTGGGAAATTGATGCTTAGAGCCTCAATATTGCTCCGACCTTGAACACCACATCCTAAAATCCCAACAACCGATGAATCAGGACGAGCTAGACGCTTTGCAGCTACTGCAGTTGCAGCACCAGTTCGCTTAGCAGTTAGCCACACGCAATCCATGACCGATATTGGTAAACCAGTTTCCGGATCATTCAGAATCAATAAGCCAGATATGTATGGTAGTCCTTTCTTTGTGTTTTGTGGAAAGCCACTCACCCACTTTACTCCTGCAGACTTCATTGCAGGAATAGAAGCCGGCATCGCATGGATGAAATTGTCCCCATCCCCGGGATGAATTCCTGGTTTTGGCGGCATTTCAACGCACCCCTTAGCTTTTTCTGAAAATGCAACTTCAAGTTGATTGACTATCTCCACCATAGTGAGGTTGATTTTCTTGATGTCTGCTATTGAAAGGTAAAGAAGGCGATCTTCCGATTCTGACACATGGAGCACCAACTACTCCAATAGATATTCACTCTGTTATACATTATGGGACGAGTCATTAGAACAACAGGTAACACTCCACCTAAGTTTCAGATACACTGGTCGTACCTTCTTCCTTTCTCTATTCAATCTGATAGTATCTGCAGCATCAATAATGTCTTAAGTAAACTCCCGCAACCTCGAAGCACAGGCATAGCAACTATGCAAACCTTCTAGATTGGTTCCATTGAGGATTAACAACCTTCTTGTACTTCCACATGAGGATTACCCTAGTTTTGAATGACCTGAATTCGCATATGCGAGTGATACACAATGAGTGATAACACAATAGAGGCCGTTGAGGCCACAATTGCCGAGCTTAAGCCCGGAATGAAAAGTGTAAACATTACCTTCAAGGTCATGAATACAAGCGATGAAAGATCGGTTGATTCCCGTAAAACTGGTGAAACATACCGAGTAGTAGATGCTCAGGTTGGTGATTCGACAGGGATAATCCTGATGCCTATATGGAATGAAACCATCGAAACAATCAAGGTCGGTGAAACTTACACCCTTACAAATGGATATACCGGTCTCTTCAAGGGCAATCTCAGACTTCAATTAGGGAAGTTTGGTTCGATTGCTTCAGCTGAAGCACCAATAGACGAAGTGAACTCAGAAGTAGACATGTCTGCTGAAGATCATGGTAGTCGTCAAAGATAATCTTAGACGCATCTAGATTTGTCTGGATGAGGGAGCTGGTGCTGGTCGCCCTCCTTCCATCCTTTCTATTTTCAGATTAAATTTACAATGGCAACCAAGTGCCAATTCCCTTTTCAACTGCTTTCTGATAGACCAAGGGAGCAACAGCCATATCTTCCATAGCGAGACCGAGGTTGCATGCCATAGTGCGTTCTTCACGTGTTTCCCTGCCCGGTTTCTGTGGTGCAACCAACTCACTCAGTTCTACATAGATGGGGGGTATGTCTTGAAAATAACCCGCTTCCTGGTAATGACGGAGTTGTGGAATATCATCAGTGCAGAATTTGTCAGACTCTTTCAACGCATCAGGATGCCAGTATGAATCAAAGTCTACGAGGGAAGCGAAAGCCCCCTCATCCATCCAACCTGCTTGTATTGTTGCATGTGGTTTCTTGAGTATCGGGCCAGCAGTCACCACTATGTCACAT
>JAGXOC010000184.1 GCA_019894665.1 Candidatus Thorarchaeota archaeon | reverse complement strand
ACTGGATCCTCTGCAACAATTTGGAACATCAATTCCATGTGTTTATGCGATTTGTTGAGAATCCCAGTCAGCCATCTAGTGTCCATCAATTCCAGTCCTATGGTCTTCTTCAATTGGTTGTCGTATTCCACTATGTGAAGTGGTGATTTGGATTCGACTACTTCAGACGCAATCTTTGCAGCCGATGCTCCAGACTGTATTGCATAGGATATTCCCTCCCCTGTGAATGGAGAAACTAGCCCTGCGGCGTCTCCGATCAACATGCCTCTCCGTGCGATACAGCGATTCAGTTTATCTCCTACAGGAACCCTATATGACACTCTGTTTGAAACATCAAACTCTATACCTTTCTCTCCCTCAATCATTGCAACGAATTCCTCCCACTTCTGCTGGAGGTTCTCTTGCTTATCCACTCGACACCCTATTCCGATATTGAATCCGTTTCTCTTGGGAAAACACCAACCGTAGCCCCATGAGACTAGACCAAAGTATAACTCAATTGCAGGTGACTCTTCAGCCCCATGCGTCATCATCGCAGACTCGACATCACTGGAGCTCATTGGCACATTCGCAGAATAGCATAGCGCGACTTGCTCGGGCGACCATTTAGTACGAATACCCAGTTCTCTAGCAATGATACCATTCACTCCATCGGCTCCTACCAGAAGATGCGATTTGTACGAGTCTCCAACTGCCAGTGCTCTTGTTCCAGAGCGCAGTTGTTCCAGACCAACCACTTCAACTCCCTGGATTACCTCCGCACCTGCATCTGCCGCTTTCTGAAGAAGATACGAGTCAAACTCACTACGGGTCACTATGTGACCTATGAGCCCCTCACTGGTCAGTGTGACTTTCTTTCCTGAAGGAGTACGTACTATTGCAGCATTGAATGTCCGTTCAATAACAGATGAAATATCAAGGTCAAGACTTCGGATTGCCTGCGGTCCCAGTGCACCTCCACATGGCTTCTCTCTTGGGTGATGAGCCTTTTCGAGCAGTACTACATCTAATCCTGCTTCAGCTGCACGACGTGCGCATGTTGCACCTGCTGGACCACCACCAACAACAGTCAGGTCGTACACCCACAATCACCACTCACTACCACTTATCACAACACGGATAAATCCTACTCTACGATTCTGAATATAGGTGAAATACTCTGAGCTCAGAAGGAACAGCCAAAGTCTGCCTTATCACAACAGGTGGAACGATCTCAAGCATTTACGACCCTGGTACTCATGCGCTTCGTCCAGGTCTCTCCGTGGAAGAATTGCTCGATCGTCTTCCAAAAGGTATGGGCAATGTCGAGGTAATTCAGAGAGAATTGTATCAGCTGGATTCTGCAAACGCACAACCACATCATTGGCAGACATTAGCAAGCTCAATCAAAGATGTTAACGTGGAGATACCTGACCTTCAAGGTATTGTTGTTACTCATGGAACGGATACAATGACCTATTCGGCCGCAGCAGTCAGTTTTATGGTCCAAGATTTTGGAAGACCAATAGTTTTTACCGGGGCTCAAATTCCAGCATCAGTACCATGGAGTGATGGACCAAGGAATCTTTTGGATGCGATACGAGTGGCTGCCTTTGGAGACCTCGGAGAAACCTGCATTGTGTTCAATGGTGAGGTGCATCGGGCGACGAGAACAAAGAAGGTAAGAGTGAACTCCTACGATGCTTTTGATTCAATGGACCCATCCCCAATAGGTATCCTGGCACGTGACATTGTTCTCTATGATGGTCGTAAGAAACGTGATCATCGTTTGACTCCGCGATTTGACAACCGACTTGACGACAGTGTATTTTTACTCAAAGTGTTTCCTGGACTCCCTCCCCAGACTTTAGCCCGTATTGTGGACATGGGCTTTCATGGGATCATCATTGAGGGATTCGGTTCAGGTAATATTCCAACTGATGAGAATGCACTCACCGGAGGGATTCTTCAAGCAATAGACCAAGGCTGTTTTGTTGTGGTGAGTTCGCAGTGTGCATTTGGACAAGCCGACCTCTCCATCTATGAGGTTGGAAGGGCTGCAATGGATGTGGGGGCCATGAGTGCACACGATATGACCTCCGAAGCGGCATTAGTGAAGCTTTCTTGGATTCTAGGGCATACTCAGGAACCAGACCGTGTCAGAGAGATGATGGGCATCAGCTATGTTGGAGAGATGTCTTACCTTGATAATTCAACATCTAGCAGATGATATTTCATTCCTGCAATAACCTCTTGTGTTCCGGAGTACTTGAAAATAGTGTTGTGCTTCTAGTGTAGCAAGCGTGAAGAGGTGGTTCTAGTGTATGTGATTCTCCCTTCCCACATTGAAGTAATCTTGCCTGTGGCCCTCCTAGTCTGGCTATTCTTCTTCATCCCCCGTTTCAAACGAGCGAAGACTCCGAAAAATCTACCTGCGTTTGTGTTGTTAGTATGCACAATTGCTCTTCTAGCAATGCAAACTGTCATACCTAATGATATCCCTGCCTATGAGGAAGGAAGGGTTTTACTGAGGGGTCAAACATGGGACATTACTTTGGAACCAGACATGATTATTCAGATTGGCCAAATCTCAAACTACTATGTGATCTCTTCTACATCAATAATGCTCAACACAGATAATGACGTGAGCTTCTATCTAGTTGATGAGAACTCACCTGAAACACGACACAATGAGCAAAATCTGACAGAATCTGATAATTGGGTGTTTGTGAGACTCCCGTATCTATATACAGAAGAGAATGTCGTTGCGAACTGGAGCATGTATTTTGAAAACCCAAGTCACACAGGTAGGGTCAATGTATTGCTTGACTGGAACCCGATTGAGGACAGGCTTATTCTTGAAAGCTGGTCCGTTCGGTATTGGCCCTATATGCCTAGTCGAATATTGATTACACTGTGGGTCTTCTTCTCACTGGGTTTTATAGCGAATACAAAATCAACTTCATCTGTAGACCAACTTTCTTACCAAAACATTCGATTCCTAGGTTATTTGGGTGTATGGATCGCTATTATTGGAGGACTGTTTCTTTGGTCTCTAGCTGGTCTACCGTTGTTTATAGGTTTGGGACTTCTTCCAATAGCCTTCTTTTGGGTCTGGTTTGCAGAATACACCTTCTCAATCAACATGAAAGAGAAGATGCCCCCCCTTGAAAGCCAAGAAAATACTAGCATGTAAGTTAGTATAGTGAATCTATAAAATGAAGATGGCGCCGAGGATGAGATTCGAACTCATGCCTCCTATTGGAGAATAGCTGTCTGCGCGATTGTCGCAAAGACAAC
>JAGXOC010000183.1 GCA_019894665.1 Candidatus Thorarchaeota archaeon | reverse complement strand
GTTAGTCCACCCAACGCAATCCATAGATTGAACGTGAACTTTGTCTTCAGGAATGAGAAGAACGCAGCACCAATCAGAAGAAATGAACCTGTAACTGTAAAGAAAGGCGAGAAGTTTCTGACGTGCTGAGCCATAGCATTCCCAGCTACAGCAATGCCCGCTACAAAGTTCTCAGGTGTTACTACTGCAACTGCAGCATATGCTGCCATCCAGAGTGTCAAGATTATGGCGTATGCTAGGTAAATATGCCCGTGAAGCATCTTTCTCCTATTGTCCTCCCAATTTCTTCCTAGTAGAAACGCGATTACAATCAAGATAGCGTATACTCCTGCCCCCGCAAATGCGTATTCCATAGCTCCAAAAACCATGGCTGAGTAGTCCGTAATTGTGCTCAGTGTCATAGTCCAAGCGAAAAATGTCATAATGCCTAACAGAATCGCATCGATGGCGAGGAGCCCTTTTGGTGAGAAGACATTCTTCTGCAGAATAAGATACAACGCACCAGCGCCCATAATAGCTACTAGGGATGCTGAGAGGACTATGTACACCCTGTAGATACCAATATTCCACCCCACAAACTCTGACATCGTTTCGATTCCGGCGGACACGGCGAATAATACGAGAGAGATGCACCAGACAATCTGATAGATTCTCCTACGTCGTAACCACTGTCTAAACAGTAAGTATGCGAACATTATAGCCACAATCGTTGCGATGACTGGGAAAATTGACATTACCGTCTGCATGATGAAAACACTGGATTACTGCATTTCACACGTGATAATAAGTAATTTCATTCGAGGTACTCTTTCAGATGTTGTCACTTACAATTAATCCAGAGAGAACCGTGTTAAGTGAATCACAATAGAGATTATATTAGAGAAGATGGTAGCAGAAAACTGTAGACGATACAATGGTGTCACCGTGATGACTTGTTATTTTAAGAACTCCAGAATGAAAGAACTCCTACGTGATATCGGAGTTGAAGCGACTAAAGAGAACATAAAGATGATCGATGAGATTCTTCATGAAATGTTGAGTGTGGACTATCCCAATTGCGCTGCAACATGGAAGATGCTACGCAAGAAACTCCAAATTGATGATGAGGGATTCAAAGAAAGGCTCAATGATCTTGTGCAAATTCGTCTATGAATCCTGAAAAACTGCATCTCACGCTCTTTTCATTATTCAGCTATACTTTTGTGGGTGAATGACAATATACAGTACTGCGTTCAGGAGGTTTCGACCTTGGTTGTTGTCATTGTTCTAATACAAGTCAAAGCAGGAAACACGAGTGCTGCTCTTGCTGAGATTGAAAAAGTCCCAGATATGCAACACGTCCATATGGTGACCGGACCATATGACATCATTGCCTACGCTGACATTCCTGAAAAAGCCGGTTTTCGAAAACTGGTTGAAAGGATTCATGATGCCCCTGGCGTAGAGCGAACTGAGACCTGCATGGCTATCTGATCATTCAATCCTCAGCTGAATCTAAACACTCGACTGAGTTCATGCATAGTGGGCAGTAGATTCTAACTCAAAGGTTTCAAATGAATTGACAGTATTTTGAACATCTGCTTATCCTATGAGGTGTTATCATGCAGCTGCTAGAAAATGTCCTAATCCACGGCTCAATCTTTGCAGGCCTTTATGGAGGTACTATCCCCTTACTGGATGCTTTTCTGAACTTCTTTGGTATAGTGATGTTTGACAACTTCGCTGATCTTGTTATCTTGGACATACTGATAGTTGGTACGCTCACTCCGGGCTGGGTGATGATTCCTGGAACGGAACACATGCGCGACAATGAGTACAAAAACTTCAGACTCTATCATACAAAGGGACACGCACGTGCGTTAATCTTGTTAGTAATTCTTAGTCTGCTATTTGCTGCAGCTGTTGTATTCCTCTAGGGCGAAGGAACTATCACATAGACGCCTCCATAATCAGAAACCTGCTCATAGGCAACGTAGAGACCTTGCCCCCACATCATTGTCTTGAAAGCATCTGCAGCCCAATAATACTCTTCATCATCCCAATCACTTTCGAGTTTTTGGCGAGCTTCTGCACGCGCCATGAAGGACGGAAATGAAATGTCGCCAACTATGATATTGCCCGCCTCTTGAAGTAGTTCTCGGGACATTCGCTGGATTGCATCAATCTTTCCTTCAAGATTGAGATGGTGCAAAGTGTATGCGGAAACAATCCTATCGAAACCAATTTTGATTTCTGAAGGCCATTCTGACCGAATATCGACCTGGAGTAATTTGGCATCTGGTACTTTCTTCTTTGCCTCTTCGAGCATTCTCGAGGAGTAGTCAATTCCCCAGATCTCACAGTCGAAGTCCAAGAATCTCTGAGCTAGGGTCCCTGTTCCAATACCAACATCAAGTATCTTCATCCCCGGTTTAGGATCAGCAAGCTCGACAATCCTGTTCAAGACATCATCATATCCAAGGAATGGAAAGCTCTCTGTCGAGGTCTTGATGTAATAATCATAATCCGCAGCCCATGAATCGAATAACTCTGAACTCCTTTCTGGACTCATTGGGAAACCGTCATCCTCTCTCTATCAGATTTGTTTCCCTAGACTTCTAACAATTTTGAATACTCCGGTGAAGGACATCGATATGGCTATCGGCCTGCTGCATACAGGACTGCTGCTGTCGTTTCGAGAAGGCTAGTGCTCTCGCTGAGTTCACTAGTCAGATCAGTTCTGGACACAGCAAAATAGTCCGACTCAGAACTCATGATTCCTTTAGGACCCTCCAGCTTGAGGCGCATCAGAAAAGCAACTGCCCTTGCGGAGGCACCGTCCTTACCGATTGGTTTTCTTGTGTCTTTGTAGTGCTCAACTACGAGCCTCTCGACAAAACCGATCCGCTCCCAAAACGTACTTACGTCCAAGTGAAGTTTGAATGCTACTACATCTCCAAGCGAATCCAAAACGAATACTCCACATGTGTTTTTGGGCAGACTCCCGACAATCACCTTGTGTACATATTCTGTCAAGGTAGTCCTACTAAGTTTCCCTTTGATTTGTGGAGGCATCCCAACTCTTACGATTGGAACTATCACTATCCCTGGATATGATAGTGGGTCAGCCAAGCTCAATATTTGACCCTTGAGAATCTCGTCAGCTACCGCTCTCACGCAATCAGACCCGCTCATCTCAACTCTCTCCACGCGAACATTTGTAATTCTATTACATATTACACGCTACACAAATGAATATAAACTCTTCCAATTGCGGCTTATGACAAAAATCGCGCCTGAATAGGTAGAAAAAAGAAAGAACGAGTCCATTTTGTGCTATGC
>JAGXOC010000182.1 GCA_019894665.1 Candidatus Thorarchaeota archaeon | reverse complement strand
GTAAACTACAGTTCTTCGTCATCCCCATAGAAGGGACTGTCGTCAATGAACACCTGCAGTTAGATAACTCTACCATCAAGGAGAAGGGGGCACTAGTTGGGATTGATGAATTGGTGAGGACAGTCAAGGAGATGCTAGAGAGATTAGAAACCATGAGAGGGATTGAGTTTGAGTAGTGATACTGAACAGGTAATTCTGAGATGCTCCACTGTTGAACGAAATCTTGATATTCTCTTTGCTTGGGTGATGAGAGTTTCAGATTCGGATATCCAAGAGGATTCTGATTCTTGAAGAACTTCGACCGGTCGAACTTTTTCTTAATTATTCCTGTCCCCCCCGTAATATTCCCGAATTACTGTCGCTACTGTCGCTACTGTCGTTAATTAAATATAATACAATCTTAAGCCGTTTCACTTCGACAGTACACTGTCACTTTACTGTCGGTCTACTGTCCCTGTATCATTCCGTATTTGGTACAGATTCAAGTATCGTTTTTGTCACATTCTGCTAGGTCTGGGCTTAAATTGGATGGTGTGAACACACATCTGTAATGAATAATCATACTATCAAGGAGTTCGCAACCGACATGACAGAAAGGGCATTAGTATCTCTTGCAAAATTACTACTCAAGCATGGGATTCTTGATCAAGAGGATGTTGACAATCTCGTTTCAGACCTCAACCCTGAATTCGATGAGATCTACGCAGAAGAGATGAAGCATAAGCAACCAGGAGTCTTCACAGCGGCTAACTTCAAAGTGGAATATGATCCTCATGTGCTAGAGTGTGATACCACCTATGCTTTCGAGGATGAAGCGATCATCATTCTTCGGGTACGCCGAGAAGGTACGTAGTTTTTAATTTCATCATGAGTTCACGAGCTCCATCTTTCAAGAAATCTGCTCGACCATTGTATCCTAGATTTATTCCGTGTTTTTTCAATTCTTCTATGAATTCATCAATTGTTATTAGAAATTCAGTTGGGAGCGTCACTCCACTGTAACCTTTTGCTGGCATAATTGATTGAAGTACCCTTACTGTATTAATTCATTTTGTTACTATGCCCTTACTTACTATGCCCTTACTATATGGATACAGTGAGTTTATATGTAGTAATCTTACTACAAATATGTAGTAACCGGTGACTTGTCATGAAGAAACTAACCAATGTTGGAATTCCAACACAATATGCTGCAGCAATTGATGACTTCGTAAAGAGTGGAGAATATGCATCTCGGAACGAGTTCGTCAGAGAGGCTGTGCGTGACAAGCTCATCGCGAGAGGGATGCTCAAAGGAATATCCCTCAAGAAACCTATAGAGGTTGGAACACATGGCTGATATCAAAACTACCGAAGAAATAGGGCTTGACCTCTTGAAGAGAAAGCAAGCTGAGAATGCAACAGAAGTTCGACCGGTCGAAGTCTCGGAAGAACCAATTGTTGATGATGAAATCGACGCAGAGTTAAAGACTCGTGTTCACGAAATTCTTTCTGCAGGCGTGTTGACAAATGTCGACGTCGCTCAAGTGATTCTCGCAGACCCAGAGAGTGAAAAGAAGGATCCATTCGCAAAGTTCCAGTTCAGGCGAAAGCGTCAGAACTATGAACAATTGAAACGTTCAATCAAGGAACTTGGTATTCTTGAATACATGGTACTCAAGAAAGAGAGCGGCGTTGATGGTGTGAACAGGTATTACATTCTCGATGGACACACCAGATTCAATATACTCCTGGGACTGTTGAAAGAAGACCCTACAACATTGATTCCACCGTTTCTAGTTGTAGAATGTGACGATGGAGATGCTACTCTAATTGCAGATGTGCTGAATAGTTTCTCTGAGAACTTAGACGGTGAGGATAAACCCTTTGCAGTCATTCGCATGTTCGAAATCGGTGGAGTTTCGCAAAAGAATATTGCTCATCGTGTGGGCTACTCAGTGAGCATGGTCAGTGAGATCATAGGAGCATTTCTCAATGTTCCTCTTGAAGCACGAGAAATGATTGAATCTCGAAAGTGGACAATCTCGCATGGTATTCAATTAGCACGTCTGAAAAATGACGAGAAGGAGCAGTTGCGTGTATTTGAAAATGCCAAAAGATATCGCTACAATGCAGACAAGTTAGAGTCTACAGTACGCGATTCTAAGAAGCGCAGAAATTACACGAAAGAGGCGAAGGATATTCTCAAAGAAACTCTAGAAGGTAGAGAATCAAAGACTGTAACAACTGCAGACCTTTCGACGATTCATGCAGCTACTTTGAAACAAGCCTATCCATATAGCACACCTGCAATTGCTCCAAAATACACCAAAGAAGCGTTACAAGACCTAGGCTATGATGTTGTCGAGGGTGAAGCAGAGATTGAAGCAGTTGCGGCAAAACCTGAGAAACCCAAGATGCCTAAGAATGATGAATTGATGGAAGAAAGTTACTATCGTTCTGTCTGTCCGTTTTGTGGAGGTCGTACCTCTATGTTCATCGCAGAGCACTTTGATTTTACAACCGATACGGTTTACAGACCTACTTCAGGCATTGCTCATGAATTCTGTGAATTGAAGGTACAGATTGAAGAGGCTCAGAAGCAACTTGAGAAAACCTCCATCTACAAGAGAATCCAGGAGGATTCAGAAGGCTTCACACTTGAACAAATGAATGAAGAGAGTCACGCGATCTACAACAAAGAGCTTGAGAGGAGAAAGCAAGCCTGGCGTGAGGAACATCTCCCAGATCCAAAGAAACTGGTCAAAAAAGGTTCGAAGGTTGGAGACCCCATTGAGGAGAAACCAAAGGACCAACTGAAACTCTTTGAGAAGGTCAGAACGAAGAATCCGAAACTCATTCCTTTGCACTATTGGGATGTAGTAGAGAAGCATCTCAATGATGAAGAAGGATACAAGACTCAGCAAGAAGCTGCTAATCAGATTCCTGTGAGCGTTCAATCCTTCTATGTGCAATTGAAAAAAGTCCGGACTGCAATTGCTGCACTTGAGTGAGGAATTACCTCACTCTTTTTCTTTGGTTAGGGTGGTTAGATGACAAAGACAACGAAGATACCTGCAAATGCATTATTCAACGCAAACCTTTGGGCTTGTTCTCCAAAAGGCTTAGAGAAAGCACTAAACGAGCATCTTAGAGAGTACCACAAGTTTGACCCGAATGTATTCCTAGAACTCTATATTGAATTGACCAGAGGGGAATCATCCTATGGTCTCAAAGTAAATCTCTGCAAGATTGCACAAGTGATGAAGATTTGTTCAAAGTGTAATCTAGCGAACACAGAGCATTGCCATCTTTTGGTTCCAGCAGTAGCCACGGAGAAGAGTAGTAATGCAGAGA
>JAGXOC010000181.1 GCA_019894665.1 Candidatus Thorarchaeota archaeon | reverse complement strand
AGCTGTGGTGGATTTTTCGAATTCATGCCCGGGTTTGGTGCATTCACCCTTCCCGACCAAGAAAGAAGGGGCTCTGTGAGACACGAGGGCTCCAGTCCAAGAACTAGCTTTGATGTCTATGAGGCAGAAGCGCCTTGGAAAACTGAGAGGCCGCCTGCGCCGGGAAACAATTGTGGTACATATTGTTTTATTCTTTGCTGCTTATGCTTCATCATCCCTGTGATCTTGTTCATAATGATGATTGTATTCGGATTTGGGCTCTTCTGGTAATTACAACTGATGGAAGCGTTGATTGCGATGTCTGAGTATCCAGAGTGCCCCTTCTGTCAACATCGTCTGACAGAGCCAATTCCTCACTCTCTTGAGGGCTCAATCAATCTCAGATGTCCCTCTTGTGAGCAAAGGTATGAATACCTGCCACAAATTGGGTCTTTTCCACTGGATGATGATCTTGGAATCAAGGTGTCAGAGGGCATTCTTGGACCTCATGTGGTGACTGGATCTCCTGAATCTGATGAAGATGTTTCGTTATCCCGTGCCCTCTTCATAGGTGGTCTGTGTTGCTGTACCATTGCGATAATCATTCCCGTTGTTATTTCGTTGATACTTGCACTCTTTTGATGAATCTCTTCTTTCTTCATGGTCAAAGATAAAAGGTATATTGCTGCTGACCCGGCTGAATACTCAGGATATTCATTATCAGGTGAGTGCATTTGACAGAAGCCGAAGTAGAAGATAAACGTATTACACTAGCAGAAGCTGCGAAGAAAGTATCCGATGAAGACACTTTATTTTGGGGTGGCTTTGGTTATCAAAGACCTCCCATTGCCTTTTCACACGAGCTAGTTAGGCAAAAGAAACGAAATCTTACTGTCTATACTTGCGGATCAGAGGTTGATCTTGAGATCATGGCTGGGGCAGGTGTGGTCTACAGATATGAGATTGCCTTCTCAGCTATAGAAGCTCTTGGTCTTTCAAACAACATCAGACGTAGAGTTTCTGAAGGTGCACTACAAGTGGAGGACTACACCAATCTTGCTATGGCTATGCGATTTCTTGGTGGAGCGCTCAATGTGCCCTTTATGCCACTTCGAAGTATGATGGGCACTGACATGGTTCGACTCTCCCGATATCGTGGAGATGACAAACTCAAGGTCATTGACTGTCCGTTTACAGGAGAGAAACTCACTGTTGTCCCTTCATTGAAACCGGACTTCAGCATCGTGCATGTGCAGCGGGTTGACAAGACAGGTAACGCTCAGATTGATGGAATAGTGGGAGAGGACATTGAAGGATCCCGCTGTGGAAAGAAACTCATCGTTCTGGCTGAGGAAATCATTGACGAGGAAGAGGTCCGAACCCGTCCTGATCAAACAAAGATACCTGCCATGTACGTGGACCATGTTGTGGTTCTGCCTTTCATAGCTCACCCTATGATGTGTCATGGTTACTATGACTATGATCTCGAACATCTGATGATGTTCCACAAACTGACTCAGACTGAGGAAGGTTGGCAGGAATATCTCAATGGTTACATTCTAGGAGTTGAAGATCATTATGGCTACCTTGACCTTGTTGGCTGGCCACGACTGCAGCAACTGAAAGCAAAGAAACCATGGGGGTACTAAGAATGGTCGAATATTCCAAGACTGAGTTTCTAATTGCTTGTGCCTCAAGCCACGTGCGCGACGGGGAGAATGTCTTTGGAGGGACAGGAATGCCTCTCCTTGCTGCCCTTCTTGCTAAGCAGACTCACGCTCCCCGATCAAACCTCATCTCTGAAGCAGGTTTCATTGATGCACGTCCAAGAGAAGTCCCTCTATCCGTAGCTGATACACGATACTACTATGGTTGTTCAGCTTCATTAGGCTTGATCGAAACCTTAGGGTTCTTACTTCAAGGAGGTAGAATCGACGTTGGTTTCCTTGGTGCAGCTCAGATTGACGAGTATGGAAATCTGAACACTAGTTACATCGGTCCCTATGACAAGCCCAAGGTCAAGCTTCCAGGGAGTGGTGGAGGCAATGATATCGCGTCATCAGCAAAGCGCCTCATTATTATGATGTCTCATGACAAGCGTAAGTTTGTGAAGGATTTAGACTACATGACCTCGCCAGGTCATCTGGAAGGTCCAGGGTCTCGTGAGAAATGGTCGATGGTTGGGAATGGCCCTGAGGTTGTAATCACTGACATGTGTCAGATGGACTTTGAACCTGAGACATTGAAGATACGGTTGAAGTCTGTTCATCCAGGGTACACTGTACAACAAATCGTAGACAATGTGATGTTTGACTTGTTGGTGCCTGACGAAATTCCGGCCACAGCTGAACCCTCTCAGGAGCAGCTTGATATCATGCACAAACTTGACCCCAAGGGAATCTATCTTGGCAAAGGCGCATGAATAACTGGAGACCGGTCTGTCTTGAGCAAATTGGATCTTAACAAGTTTGAGGCGGTCATTTTTGACTTGGACTCTACTTTGACTAATACTCAGCGTTATCCTTTCGTTGCAAGTGAGTGGTTACTCAAGAAAACTGGAATAGAGTCTGAGGAACTCAAGGCTTCCTTCCTTCGCAATCTCTTCACTAGGTATATGACATCAATCCAATCAATTGTTGAAGGTGCGCCTTATCGTTCAGCCTCTGATATTATTCAGACTGCGATGATTAACAGTCTTGAGGATATTGAACAACCGGTTGATCTTAGTCTAGTAGATGAAGCAACCCATCGATTCAAGACCCTTCATCTAGAGCTATCCACACCTCGTGATGGCGCCATTGAAATGCTTGAAAATTTGAAAACAAGAGAGATCAAGCTTGGAGTTCTAACCAACTCCTTTGCAGGTCATGCTAAGACCATCCTCACAAATCTAGGTCTGGTCCATTATTTTTCTGCCATCGTAGACTGTAGTGACGTTAATGCATTCAAACCAATGAAGGCATCATTCGAGAGAGTGTTACGTGACTTAGATTCAGAGGCTTCCAAAGCAATCTATGTTGGTGATGAGTACTATGCTGACATGGTGGGTGCTAAATCGGTGGGGATGACAACCGTCTGGATAAATCATCGTGAAGGGTCTCTTGAGGACCAAGTCGTCAAGTATGGTGCTTTCACAACGCCCGATTTTGTATTGAACTCAATCACTGAATTTGCTGAGTTGTTCTAGTTTATTCAGAGACCCTGATGACCCTCGTCGATGACGGATACCAACCAAACAGACATATTAACCACTAGAAGGAGTTCCTTTCAGCGCACCACTATTGCTGAGAATGGAGTATGAGAACTTTGAGTGATGACAAAGACCATAGTGGCCCAGCACAAGCTCGTTCTGATCTAATTGGCATCCTGAGCCACAGTCCAGAGA
>JAGXOC010000180.1 GCA_019894665.1 Candidatus Thorarchaeota archaeon | reverse complement strand
GAACTTCCATGTTGTAGACAACATCCCAAAGACTAAGTCGGGTAAGACAATCTTCATTGAGAGTAAAGTGAAACTCATATAGATTGATTCTCATTAATGGAAGTCGAATCAACTATATCTAACCAAAATCTAGAAATGGACTAATGGGTTTCCAGAAGTAGTTGCAGTTCATTGAGGATCACGTAGTGGAATCAGAACAAGTAGAATCGGGAGTTTTGCTAACTCGATTTGGTAAGCATACAACAGCTGCACTTACGAGTGCAATATTAGTTAAAGTTATGTCTTTAATTCTGGTAAAGACTCTAACCTCTATACTCCCTATATCTGGTTATGGTGCTTACTCTATCTGGATGACCTTCATTACTCTTGTATCAACACTCTCTACTAGCGCCTTCAGTGCTACGATTTGGAGGTTCATGCCTCATCGAAGAAGTTCTGAAACGAAAGAGAGTGCATCTGCTCTTTTCGTTACTGCTTTGTCAGGAAGCACATCAATCATTCTTGTAACAGTAGTTGTTTTCTGGATATTGAATCTGAGTGGAATGAGAATTGTTGACGATTCCCTCTACTTGACGACGCTAGTGATAGTTGGATTCTTAGTAGTCTTCAATGCTCTAAAGGAGCTAATCCTTGTTGTTTCTGGATCCGAGCAGAACCCACGCGAGATTCTCATCTTCAATTTAACCTATAGCTCATCAGCTACAGCAATTGCATGTCTTGTTGGATGGATTTTTGTTGATTATCACATTGTATTGATTGGGCTAGGTATAGGATACGCCATTCCAATACTGGTATCTTTAACGATTAAGATCAGACAATATGGTTTTGTTTATCCAAGAAAATCAGATCTGAAGAAATCAATTAGTTTTGGAGGTCCAAGTATTCTTGTTGGATCTGTGAAGACTCTTGTCCCATTCCTGACTAGCCTGATAGTCAGTTCATGGATTGGTCTACAAGCTGTCGCGACGTTGTCAATAGCGTTACTCTTCGCGAGTATCTTCTCGTTCGTGGTTGTACCACCGCAGACAGCCTATCAAGCCTATATTGTAAATGCATTTGAAACTGACAACTACAAGAAAGGAAACGAAATGGCAACTCTTGTGATTGAGCTGTTCACTTTTCTTGCCACCCCTATTGCTTTCTTAATGGTCATTCTCTCTCCATTGCTAATACTACTAGTTTCTACGCAGCAATATCTCGATGCTACTTTGTTGGTCCCTTATACGGTAGTCTATGCTGCATTAGGCGCGTTCTCATACTTCTGGAAGATACAATTAGACCTAGTAGAAAAGCCTCAGCTCACAGGTATTACATATGCCATTTCTGCGATCATCTTAGCTGTTGTATCAGTTCTACTAGTTCCAATGGTCGGTCTTGTAGGTGTTGGAATAGCTATGGTGATACAAGCTGGATTCATTGCAATCATGCTCTATGTTATTGGCAACTCTGCCTTGCCAATTAAACAGAGACCGAGATTTTGGTTGGTCTGGTTCTTGGCGAGTACAATCTTGGTTGTCATGTTTGAAGTTTTCTATTCCTGGGGGATTCCAGATGTACTATCTGCTTTGTTTTCGTTGGCTGTATACGTGGCTGTATGTGGTGTGAGTGGTCTCCTAAGTATGCAAAGAGCAAAATTGATCATATCATTACTCTTCCCGAGAGTGAATCAGCTCAAGAAGACTAGAAAGTCCAATCAGGATGCATCTACTAAAGACCAAAGTGTTTCATAGATTTGTCCTGGGTGGCCTCTCGCATTAAATTACATGCAAACTACATGCAATCATGATTTTAATAAATGTTCAGCTGCTTTTCTCCAGAACTTGATCATGGAATTACTAGCATCTCTGTCTTTTATCTCGGTGGCTCGCTGCTGAATCTCCTTTCGCCTTTTGGAATCTTCGAGCAGTTGGTTAATGATGCTAACATATGTGTCTATGTCATCAGGTCTTTCAACAATGAATCCATTATGTCCGTGATTAATCAATTTCCGAACTTCTCCAACATCGCTTGTAACTACACAGAGACCTGCAGCCATCGCTTCAGGGACATTGAACGGCCCTCCTTCATGACTGGAATTCATCACTAAAATCTTTGCAGAATTCAGTAGTCGGTTCAATACTGCTTGGTCGGACACCCAACCATGAAACTCGATGTTCTCTGAGAGTCCCATAACCTGCACGTAATCAACTAAGCTATCCATTTGAAACCCATCGCCAACTATAGCTGCTTTGACATCGGGTTTCGATTTCTTAATAGAGTTGACAATATCAACAAAGACATCAATGTGCTTGTCCGCCGCCAGTCTTGAAACGGCAATCAAATCCAGTGGTTTTTCTGTTCTCATGGGAAAGAAGGCATTCAGGTCTACCAGACTTGTTATTCGATACTCGACAATTCTCTGGGGTGGAATCCCGCTCTTCAAGAGATATTGAATCGCCTTATCACCAGATACTATGATCTTGTTTGCTCTTCGAGCTAGTTTTAGTGTGAGTTTGGCAAGTACTGAACCTCTTCCAATCAGTTCAAATTCTGCTGCAATAAGTGTGTAGAAGAGTGGTTTTCTGGAAAGAAACGAAATCAGAGAAGCTAGGTACAGGTGCGGATGTGCAAAGATTGCGTACACGCATGAAAATTCAGATCTCACTACTAACCGAAGGGCGGTGAATAATTTCCAAAGAAATGAGAGTATCTCACTTCTTTGTAACGCAAGAGGTGGATTGATGTATGTAACCCCTTTTAGGGCCAATCCTGGAGTCGTTCTTAAGACGAGTGCACTGGTCCCCTCAACTTCGACGATTGGCTTCAAATACCCATCAAGTGTCCTATCCGCAAGTTTGGCGATAACAAGTACTGTGAGCGGTTTGTTCTCCATGTGCTTCTTTACACCTCCCTAAATCTATGATACAATACACTCAGCCGGTTCTTATTTATTACTACTAGTTGAATACTCCCGCAGAAGTGTTTTCGGTATATCAACAGATTTCAAACTCAGTTTCACTATCCCTGAAGGCAAACGAGTCTTGAAGATTATATGTGGCCATTTGTAAAGGGGTGCAGCTACCAAAAAGGTTACTTATTGGAATAAAGTCGCGAGAACAAACGGGACCAGAACCCATGACCGCAAGAATCCGTGAGAAACACCCCTGCAGAATCTCTAGATATGTTGGCTGATAATATCTTTGTTTATATTACATTATCACAAGATAGACTTGACGATATTACAATATCATAGAACAGCACAGGGTCATGGAATTGGTCCACAATATGTTCATAAGCCGTTCAAATTCTTGCACGATTGGGCTAGCCGCGCACAGAATGTACCATCGCATCATAGGAAAACTCCCTTGGGGACTAGGGGAAAGTAAAGTGGAGATCCTCCTGATGCTGTGGTTAAGGAC
>JAGXOC010000017.1 GCA_019894665.1 Candidatus Thorarchaeota archaeon | reverse complement strand
GCAAAACGACCAGCTCCTGTGATTCCGTCCATCCACCAACCTAATTCAGTGAATATTGGTTTCCAAGGTTCTGAGGCGAGTATCACATCTTTGCCCTTCTTTGTTGCGAGAAACTCCTGTAGAGACCCTAGAGGCATTCGAATCACAGACCCCCCTGCGGAGTTGACAATCTCATCAATCACACTGGAAGTATCGATTGAAGCGAGAACTATCCCTCCTCCCTTTCTCTCAACTTCGTCCCTCGCGAAAACTGCAATCACACGATTCTGATCAATGAACTCGCCTTCTTCATCAATCACAGCTAATCTATCACCATCACCATCATGTGCCATAGTCACAGCGAAATCAGACGCTGCAGCCATCTTCATTGCATCGCCTAAGTTTCGCGGTGACGGTTCAGCAGGTCTACCTGGAAAATGGCCATCCTGATGGGAGTTCATGGTGGTCACTGAAAATCCAAGATCGCCAAGGAGTTCAGGAGTATATTCAGTTGCCGCGCCATTAGCAAGATCAACCAAGACCTTGGTGCCTTTACTGACGCCGCCCCTACTCAATAGAAACCTCTTCACCGTGGTTAGATAGTCCATTTTGATGTCAATCTTGGAAAGTTGCCCAATTTTGTCCCAAGGTGCAACTTTGTAGTCCTTTCTGTGCACAGAATTCTCCAAGAATTCCTCTTCAGACCTGATGAATTCTCGACCAGACACGAAAAACTTGAATCCATTATCCGTTGGCGGATTATGACTGGCTGTTATTATAACAGAAGAAGAAATTCCTTCAATAGTGCTATAATATGCCACAGTTGGCATTGGCGCTATACCCAAATCCACCACATGAGTTCCTGTTGAGAGTAATCCTCCAATAAGAGCACTTCTCAACATCTCTCGTGATGTCCGAGTATCGATACCTACTCCCACGACCCCTTTTCCATTAAGGAATGAACCAAGTGCTCTTCCAAGTCCAAGTGCTAAATCAGGGGTTGATTTCTCAATGATAGATCCTCTGATACCAGAGGTACCAAACAGTTTCTGTGTCAATTTCCATTCCTCTAGCTATGTGGTAGGGCCAAATCCACGATATCTTTTGCTGCTTCACCCATTCTCAATAGGCTATCTACAACTAGGACTTGGGTCTGTGCTTGTCCATTTGGACTAGCAACAATATGCTGTCTAAGTTTTCCTGTTTCTGAAATCAGACTTCTCTCAGCGTCTATAACAGATTTCACTTTCTTCGGATTAAACTTGAACAAGTTATTGACAGCATCTGTGAACATCTCACGAATTGTATCCACTATCGGCTCAATCTTCTTCTTCAGAGAAGCATCAATTGGGTCCTCAACTTTCCGCGCAATATCTACTGCCAAGTCTGCAATACGCTCTATGTACTGAGCCGCAATTCGAAAATCAAGTGCTTCAACTGGTGTGATATTCATCAATTCGCCCATTCTGGGGTATTGAATTGCAGATCGTAATTCTCGGACAATCAAAAAGAATAGGCGATCAACCTCCTCATCTCGCTGCACCACTTCATCAGCTGCATCCTTTGCCCCATCAAAGTAGGCTGCCAATGAGTCACTAATCATTCTGGACGTGATAAGATGCATCCTACGCATTGCAGTATTCACCGGCAGAGTTGCTGGATCAACAAGACATCTCAACACTATCTGATGATCATCCTCTTCAGTGATTTCAAGCGCCACAAATCGTTTGATTATCCGCTTGACGTCATCTCTTTGATCGTTTGTGATGGGTTCTTTGCTGACAATACAAATCTCATCAAAACCAAGCAAGTACCTACTTGTTATTTCCCACCGAAGGTTTTGTTCTATCTGTGCAGTAGTTGTTCTTCTTTCTCCAGCTTTTGGAAGGCGCGGATCGACAATTAAGCATCCATCTTCACGTTCTGCAATTACTACAGGGTCTCCTTTACTCAGCTTTTGTCTAACCACCCAATCCTTTGGTAGTATTATCAAAAATGAACTTCCATTTTTTCCACCCGTCTGCTGGAGTCTCCTGATGTTGACCATATTCTTTTCACCTAGTAAAGGAGGGCGCCAATTGGATTCTAGGTAGGCGGCTTATTACATTTCCCGCAGGTCGTTTTCTTGCAAAATTATCATTCATGATGGATGATATTTAAAACGAGAAACCCGTACCATCTCAATTGGTGGCTAATTGACAGCTTCAATTCGACGCAATGTACTCAAATTGCTAATTGAGTCCGGACTCCAAGTGACCCCCGAGGCATTAGAATACATTCTACAATTAGACACTCCCATTGAAACAGTCAAGTCAGTCATCATTTCTGATACAGATGTAAACCACCCTCCCGTTCTCTCAGGTCCTTATGTGGAATCACTTATCGAAGGGCAGAATTCTGATACTGTACCAGAGGAAGAAGTAGAGGTAACTGCGGAAGAACCTGTAATAGCGCCTTCTGAAAAACCACTACCACTGTCTGAGGACGACTCGGAATGGTCGTTCCGTATAGAAAAGAACCCCAACCGTGAACAGGTTGGATCAGAAGGAACAGTAGATGATTTCTTAGCCCTCTTTAGAGACCGGTACAATCGCATCAAACGGATGTACATGAGCCGAATTGACACACAGAATGCGGTATCCCCACATATTGCCAAGCTAAGAAAGGACTCCGCAAAGCAGAGAAAAGCAATGAGCAGAGAGGGGATGCGCACATCACGTCGTACAACCCAGATAGTACTTGGAATTGTAAAGAAAAAAAGTATATCTCAATCACGAAATGTGATTATTGAACTAGAGGATGCAGAAGAGTCAATAATCTGTATAGTCCCTGCAACTAGAGAAGGTCTGAAGGGACAACAACTTGCTGAAAAGGCAAACTCATTACTTCTAGACGAAATTGTTTGTATTTCCGGTTTTGTTGATGATAATGCGAGAATAATTGCTGACGATGTAATCTTTCCCAATATCCCAACTGCCCGAGAAGTAGGCAGAGCCAAACGAGACGTTTACGCTGCCTTCATTTCAGACATTCATTGTGGTAGCAAAGAATTTCTAGAAGATGAGTTCGACCAATTCATTGGTTGGTTGAATGGACGTGGTGTTGACGAAGAGGACAAAGTCACTGTAAACCAAATCAGGTACCTCTTCATTGCTGGTGATATGGTAGACGGAATCAGTGTTTACCCCTCACAGAGAAACGACCTAGTAATCGAGAGCATATATGACCAATATGCGCTCTTTGCAAGTAAGTTAGACAAACTTCCCAACCATATCAAGACTTTCTGTATACCAGGTAACCACGATGCAAACAGACAAGCTCTACCTAGACCTCCAATTTCAGAGGAATTCGCACAACCACTATACAATCTCGGTAACCGTGTCACCCTGTTGGGTGATCCAAGTCAGGTGATTGTCGAGGGTGTGAATGTTCTACTGACCCATGGTGACATCCTGGATGACTTGGTGACGAGTATTCCTGGGGCTTCGTATACAGAACCTGCGATACCAATGAAAGAACTCCTCAAGAAACGTCACCTTGCACCTATGTATGGAGGGAAGACCGAACTTGCTCCACTACATAGAGACTGGATGGTGATTGATACACCTCCTGATGTAGTGCACTTTGGTCACGCTCACCACAATGCTGTTGACAACTATCGTGGCGTACAAATCATCAACTCTGGAACTTTTCAATCCCAGACTGACTTCATGCGCAAACAGGGAATAGTACCAACTCCTGGTATTGTCACATTCTTGAATCTCAGAACTGGTGCACCCGAGGTGAGATTCTTCTATGATCTCTCCACGTAATACTTGGTATGAGCCGGTTCACTCAAGAATATCTTGTGCTACATTGCTGAGACGAATATCATCATCCAGAATGACGCCAATCTGTTTCTTACTTACAGCCAGCTTGATCTTCTTTGTTCTCCCATAACGACCCTTTGAGATTACTGTAGTATTAATCAGACCCAACATATCAAGTTCCGAGATTAAATCGGAAACACGTCTTTGAGTCAATGTGTCTAGAGAAAGGGATTTTGCTATATCAGAGTAGACGTTATAGCACTCACCAGTGAAAATGTCTCGTTGTCCCTTACTGGTTAAAACGTAGACTGAGAACAAAACAGCCTTCGACTGCATTGGAAGTGTCTTCACTGTTTCAGTTATAGTATCGCGTTCAATGACCTTTTGTGCTTCACGCACGTGGTCCTGTGTGACTGCTTCATCACCTCTTCTCTCTGCAAGCTCACCTGCAGTTCTTAACAAATCGAGTGCTCTGCGAGCGTCTCCATGCTCTTGAGCTGCCAAGGCTCCAACTAGGTTGATTACTCCCTCATCGCCAATAGCATTCTTGTTAAAGGCGAGTTCCACTCTTTGTTTCAGGATGCCTTTTAGTTCCACGGCATTGTAGGGTGAGAATATCACTTCTTCTTCTCCAAGAGTTGACAAGACTCTTGGGTCAAGCATCTCCTTGAATGTCAAGTCATTACTTATCCCTATGATTGTTATTCTACTACTCTCTAGCTCTAAGTTCATTCGAGTCAATCCATAGAGGATATCGTTGCCTTGCCCCGCGTCACGCTTTAACAAACTGTCAACTTCATCAAGTACCACTGTAAGGATATTCGTATTGGAGTCCAACTTATTCTTTAAGACCTCTCGAATCTCGTCTGTAGGGAGTCCAGTGAAAGGAACCTCAGACCCATCAGGCATGGTCGCATCCACTTGGTCACACAGTCGTTTCAGCACTCTGTAGTTGGTCCCGACAATCCTGCAGTTCACAAAAGCCGTCAAAGGCGCGGTTATTCCACTCTCTTTAGCTTTGTTCACCAACATATCAAGTACATAACGAGCTACCACAGTCTTCCCAGTGCCAGTCTTCCCATAACACAAAATATTGGATGGTGGAGCACCTCTGAGTGCTGGTCCTAAGATGGATCCAATTCGGCTCATTTGATCATCCCTATACGGAAGATTCTCAGGTACGTACGTGGGTCTCAACGCTGTCCTATCTCTGAAGATAGCCTGGCCTTGCAAAAACTTGTCAAACAGCTTATCGAGTGGTTTCTCCATCTTAACATCTACTCCAATCCGAAACTAATGTGAACAACACTATGTGGAACATAAACATTTCCATAAGAACTTAAGGCAAGTTCCAATGGACTTCGACTGGAGCCTATGGAGCATATGGAATCAAAAGAGTAGGTATTACCTAGGGCTATTTCACGTACAAACAACATAATTCATCAGTGTAGACTTTGTTTCATTCATCAATCAAATCAACAAATTGGTGGGGTTCTTGCGTCTAAGAGATCTTGAGATTACACTTGAATCAATGAAGAGGTTAGAGGAGTATAACGTATCTCTAGAACAGTATCCAACCCCTGCTCCAATCGTTGCTTCGGTTCTCTATGCCGCACAAATGGAACATAGAGACATCACAGATAGAACGGTGTGCGATTTAGGTTGCGGAGATGGAATCTTCGCCATTGGAGCAGCACTATTGGGTGCAAGCAAGGCAATCGGAGTTGATGTGCAAAGCAAAGCCTTAAAGGCGTCTCAAATGAACTCACGATTGCTCGGGATAGAAGACACCGTAGACTGGGTTCTGGGGGATGTTACCTCCTTCCACCTATGTTGTCCGATAGATACCGTGGTAAGTAATCCCCCGTTCGGAGTAAAAAATCGGGGTGCCGATTTGAGATTTCTGAAAACGGCCATCTCGATTGCTGATGTGATATACAGCATGCACCTCGCTGGTGATAAGAACAGGGTGTTTCTGAGCAACGAGATAGAGAAGCTAGGTGCCACAGTGACACAGCTTGAAACATTTCAGTTTCCAATTGGTCGACTGTTCGAGTACCACAAAAAACCAAAACACTTGGTGGATGTAGATCTGTATCGTATATGTGTCAAAGAGCGTGAATAGAATGGCAGATGTAAAGAGCGGCGATATCGTAGTGCCTGGAGATCAATTATGCGTCATCGAAGAATTGATGCCCAGTTTTGGCACATATGAGAAGGATGGTATTGTTTTTGCCGCAGCACGTGGGCAAGTTGAGATGGATCTCAAGGAGCGCAGCATCCGAGTGTTCGGTCCTGATGGCAAAATGAAACTAGCCCTACCAGTAAAAGGTGATATCATCATGGGTAAAGCCACCCTTGTATTTGATCAGCGTGCTGAAATCCGGATTGCAAGGATTAACGACGAGAATTATTATAGCGGTCTTGTAGGTGAATTACACATAAGCAATGTAACCCGAAGATATGTGAAGAGCATGCAGGATGTACTGAAACAAAATGACATCGTTCGTGTTGTAGCTCTTAACACACATGAGTTTCCTGTAAAACTATCCATGGTGGGTCCTGAACTTGGAGTTGTGTATGGAGCATGTTCAAGATGTGGCAATTCCCTGACACTTACTACACATAACAACATGTTCTGTCTTCGATGTGAGAATCATGAGACCCGTGAAGTCGCTAAAGACTATGGACTGAGATTTGGTCTTGAAGCAAGACCTGATTTAGCACCCCGTAGACGGCCATATGAACGCCGAGAGTACGACCGTGATGACCGTGGTGGTGATAGACGTTTCGATGGTCCACGCGGAAGAGGCGGTGACAGACGCGGGAGAGACGATGATCGCCGTAGAGATGATAGGAGGCATTAGACGTGAAGCCACGAACTATTGAAAACACTAAATCTGAAATTAAATTTGAGATTGGCGGAGAGGGACATTCATTCCCGAACCTGCTACGTAAGACACTCTTGGAAGAGCCTTCAGTGGAATTTGCTGGATACAACATCGAACATCCATTACTTGCTAGTCCCATTTTGACACTAAGGACAAAGAAACGTCAGTCTAATGTTGTTCTAAGAGAAGCTCTTGAGAAGATGCTTGCGAGAACTGAAGAGTTCCGTAAGAAATTCAAACAAGCAGTGTCAGATCATAGTGTTGAATAAACACTGCCTAATGGTGGCCCTTCACATGTGGGAAACCTTTGTCCAGCATGAATCCGTTGAAAAAATCATGAATGACAAAGGACTCGCAAAAGTGGGTGATAGCATCGTCAATCTCTGTTATTCTTTAGCGAAATCCAGAGTCCTTGGCCATGCGACTGGTGACAAAGTCAGAGACACTATACTTGCTCGAGCAATACGTGCAACAGAGATTTACAGACATATATCTCGCAGAACAGATTCTGGGCGCGCTGCTGATGCATATGAAGCGATTATGGCTTACTTGTGGATGACAGGCAAGATCACAATCCAAGACACAGTCGACGCTCTTGTTCAAACACTTCACATAGACTCGAAGACTAACAGAAAAAAAGAGGGAGAAATCGCAGCTCTTTCATTCCAGCATTTCTTAGAGCAACACATTGATTCACTGCCTTGACACTGAAATGTTCGTTGTCGTAATGCTTAATTGAAGTCTAGACGCTACAACGAAGAAGTGAACGTTTCATGGAATTCTGTGAAAAATGCGATGCAATGATGGTGGGAACCACAGAAGAAGATGGTACTAAAGTCCTAAAATGCCGAAGCTGTGGACATACTAAGGCCATCAAAGGTAGACTGACAGTTTCTCAAAACATCACGAAAACACCACGTGATAAGATAATCGTGGTTGAAGATGATTCCATTCCTATGCCAAAAACAAAGGCCTCATGTCCGAAGTGTGGAAACAATGATGCCTATTACTGGACAGTCCAAACAAGAAGAGGCGACGAAGGCGCAACAGAGTTCTATAGATGCACAAAATGCAAACATACTTGGCGTAGATACTAATCACCTGACAAATTTATAGCCTTCTAAATGCTGCACCCTAAGTGACCTATTGCTCACCTCCTCCTATAGACTGAATGGTGTAACCAAATTGACCGAAGAGAAAAAATTCACCCCTCGAAAACCATCAAAACTCACCACAATACGAAACTTGTCTGCAGATACAAGTGGTCCTGTCAGAATAATGGGAATCGTCGTCGACGCCAGTCCAGGACTTGCGGTTGTCCAAGACATATACGATGATGACGTCAAAAAAGCAGGAAAAATCCAAGTCAGTGTTGAAGGATCCCTTGAGATGAAAAAGCGATACTTGTTCATTGGAGAGGTCACTGAGAAGACTGTTGATGGTGGAAAAGAGCTGAGATTGAATGCATCAATTGCTCATGATATCGATACCTTGGATGTGGCACTCTATAAAGAGGTCCAAGATATGGAGGAAAAAGTGACTAGAACAATGAGTGGATGAGTACCTATAAAGAGAAGACCAAATTCACCAAGAAGATAACTTAAAGTGTACTTCTCTAGAATCTAGTTCAAAGACAAAGAGCAAAAACTGATTACTTGGATGATACCACATCGTTCAGGTCAATAATACTCAGTTTGTGCATCAATAGACGGTTGGAGATAATGGCATGTTTCACGCGACCCTCGACAGCACCAAGACATGGAAACAGATTGTAGACGCTCTGGCAACCCTGCTCACAGAAGCACATTTCCGTGTGTCTGAATCTGGAATATCGCTACGCCAGCTTGACTCATCAAAGGCTGCAATGGTTGATTTGGCCCTTCCTTCTGGAATTTTCCAAGAGTACACATGCAAGGGCGAACATGACATCTGCTTGGGTCTCGATGAGCTCGTTAAGGTGAGTAAACGGATGACTGGAGATGAGCATCTTGAGTTCAATCTTGATGAGTCTGAAAACCGTTTTGAGATTAGCATGATTGGACAGGCAAGTAGAGTATTCAAACTACAGCTTCTAACACCGCCAGATGATCAGACAAAGAAACCCGGAATTCAATTCGATGTAAAGGCTGAGTTACTGGCTGATACTTTCAAGCAAGCAATCAAAGATATTGGAGTTGTATCTAGTCACGTAAAAATCACCGCAGAGCCAGAGCAGCTCTCTTTCGCTGGTGAGGGCGATACTGGTGAAGCCAACGTTGCATTGACAACCAAGGGTGATGCACCAGCACTTTTCCAGCTGGAAGTATCAGGCAAATCGCAAAGCATGTATGCACTTAATTATCTCGTAGAAATCGCCAAGGCTATCGCAAGTGACAGCTTGATGCTTCAGTTTACCTCCAATAAACCAATGATGTTAGAATTTGCAATAGCAGAGGCTGGAAGTATAAGTTTCGTTCTTGCACCGCGCGTAGAACGTAGGTAATCAGGCAAGAGGTCCCGAATACATCGGTACCAATTGATGGAGTTCTAATGCATGTCGAATCAGAATCAAGGTTTCACGAGCACGGTTTTGAAACTGCGATTCATGTTTCATGAATTCTACAAATCAAACCCCGATTCCATCGATATTCCGAATAAGGTTCATACGCGAGAATTTGGTATTCAGAGCTGGGATTACCATTGGTACTGTCCAAAGAGAAGGGGTCGTGATGAATCAGGTCGTAACACGACAACCGGGTGTGGACAATCGGGAAAATCTTTCTCAAACCTCAAAGAATGTCCAAAATGTGGGTCTGGTGATATCCAGACGACAACTTGGAGGAGACATGTTGGATACTTGAACCGTGATGAACTAATAAAAGATATAGTATCTATTGCACCTCACAGCGTTTACCACTCAGCTGCATTTTACAAAATCCCCGTTGCTCGCCATATGGACGAGAAAGAATGGTCCGGAGCTGAACTTGTTTTCGATATTGATGCTGATCATTTGGATTTGCCCTGTGCCAAAGATCATGATGCATGGCGCTGTAATGCTGAAGGATGTCACAAAACAGGAGCCGGTACCCACCCCGAGAACTGTCCAGACTGTGGTGGTGCAAGTTTCAGCACGAGGAAATGGGTATGTGGCAAATGTCTAGCCGAAGCAAAGAAACACACCGTGAAGCTCTTTGATGAATTCATTGTGAATGATTTTGGATTTGATCCCGAATCTATCCAGCTTAACTATAGCGGTCATAGAGGATACCATGTTCGCATTCGTGACCCGCGAGTTTACTCGCTTGACTCGAGTGGTCGAATTCAGGTTGTACACTATATCATGGGTCTTGGTCTTAACACTGAGAAGGTAATTGTCACTCAAGGTAATGTGAATCGAGTACCGGACCGTGTCTTTCCAGGTTGGGCTGGCAAGATGGCTGATGCCATCATTGAGTTTGTACGAAACATAGATTCTTACAATGGACCTGAGAGATGGGTCAAACCGCTAAAAAAGGGGAAAATTGCAGCTCTGGATGGACTCCTAAGAAAACCTCCCATTTTGAGCAAAGAAGCAAAAGACATTGGAATAAAATCATGGCAGGAAATTGCTGAGAAAGCAGCAGAATTCTATGGTGGTGAGATAGACCGCCCTGTGACCCACGATATTCATAGAGTCATTCGTCTAATTGGGAGTCTAAATGGCAAGACTGGGTTCTTAGTCAACCCACTGACCAGAGATGCGCTTGATGATTTCGACCCTTTTCAAGACGCTATTGCTCTTAATGATGGTCAAATGAAGGTCAAGTTCCTATACAAATCTCCAGGAGTTCCACGTTTTAGGATTGGTGATGAAACCTATGGACCATATTATGATGAATCCGTAGAGCTACCAACAGCTGCCGCGGCATTTGTGTTATGTAAGGGAGTTGCTATCATTGAGTGATCTGGGATACGACGACGTCAAATCTGCTTGGGAGAATGAACTAGAGAATGAGGGCCTCCAAGATTTGGGTGACCTTCGCTTAAGCAAAATGATAGCCTATCTCTCTAGTGTGCGTTTATCATTAGCAACTACCGATGCCGAAAAACGGATTCAGGCTGATATGCTGACACAAGAAGCACTCAATCTTGAATTCATGATAGAAGACTTGCTGAATCTCCGAAGACAGAAGATATTGAAATCTGTTATCTCAGGGCACCGACCAAGAGGCGATATGACACTTGCAGAAGAGGAACTATACAATAGAGCTCAACGGGCTTTTGATGGTCATTCCGAGTTTGTTAAGGACTCCTTAGCCGGCTCTAAACCAAAGAAAAAGAAGACTAGTGAAGACGTGAAAAAATCCGAGACTCCATCCGATTCTGAAACCATCGAGTATGTAACTGTACGTTTTCTGCGCCAGATTAGTGATGCTTTTTTGGGTCTTGATGAGAAGACGTATGGTCCGTTCAAGAAAGAAGATATTGCTATGATTCCTGCAGCTAATGCGAGAACATGGTTACGTGATGGTACAATCATCCGTATCGTTGCAGAGGAGGACCTCTCTGAATGAAGAAAGAGAACATAATTGTAGAAATCACATCACTTCTTGATTTCATTGATGAAACTCGTGATAGAATTGGTTTAGAACATGACAAGTTTCAAGTCGCACTCACTAACACTCTACGATTACTTGACGAGGGTAGTTCGACCCTCACAAAAATGAAAGGCAATGTGGAGGATCTTAAGGCATATCTAATCAGAACAAGTACGACGATACGCCAGACCTCATTAGATCCATACGAGCATCTGAGAGCTAGGATTGAAACTATACGTGGTCTGGTTCAAGCCCCCTAGTATAGAAAGTCCTAAGAGCCCCTTAGATACAGTTAGAACCATGTCATTACACCGGAAATGGCTCTTTTATTTTACTGGTCTAGTGTGTATTGCACTTGCTATTGCAGGCGGAATAATGTACCCTCCAACCCCCTGGGGTATCTATACACCCATCCTGTATGTATCCTTAATTACACTCCTTACAATCGGTATTCTTCGTCTGATATACCAAAGAGGATTTCCGGGACAGTGAAACCTACTATTTATCGCCTCTGCAAACTTTTAAAATGGGCTACCAAATTCCTCAGCCGACTGGCGATTAGCCTACACACATATGTGGTGCACACTGATGGCTGAAACGGAAGAATCAACTGGACCCCCAGCTACATTAATCGACCCTATTGAAATGTCAAAACTTGATACTAAGTTTCGTGAAGAGATTCATAGCATGCCAAACGGCGAGGAACTCTCTGCTTGTTTTGCATGTTCAACATGCACAGCAGCATGTCCCATTGCGAACATCTGGAAGTATAAACCACATCAATTGATTCGGATGATACTTCTAGGAATGCGTGATGAGGTTCTCTCTTCTGATGAAATCTGGTTATGCCTGACATGTTTTCAATGTCAAGAACGATGTCCTCAGAAAGTACGAGTCACTGACATTTTCTTTGACTGTAAGAATCTAGCTGCTGAAGAAGGCAAAGTTCCACCAAATATTGTGGGTCTCGGTAAAGAACTGCTTGAGAAAGGTCAACTCTATACAGTGACCGCAGATTGGGAGCGCGAAGACATGGGTCTTGAGCCAGATGTACCCGGTCTATCAGTTGATGGTCTAAGAAATATCCTGAAGGAAACCCGAACAAGCAAACTAGTGGATGGTGATAAGTAAGATGCCAGTGTACAACTTATACATGGGTTGCAGTGTGCCTGCAAATTACCCGAACTATGAAGCAGCCACGTTTAAGATCGCAAAGGCTTATGATATGCAGTTGGAATACATGGAGGGTGTCGGCTGCTGTGGTAGTCCTAATCTTCGTGCCATTGATTACATGGGATGGCTTACTGTAAATGCAAGAACCTTGGCTATTGCAGAGAAGAATGGTCATGACATCGTCACACCATGTAATGGGTGCTTTGCATCACTCAAGGATGCATACCATTTTCTCAAACACGATGCTGACTACAGAAAAAAGGTCAATGCCATCCTAAAGAAGGAGAGTTTGGAATTCAAGGGTACAATAACTCCTCGTCATTTTGTTGAAGCTCTGTACACTGATATCGGCATTGAAGAGATAAAGAAAAAGGTCACAAAACCACTAGATGGAGTGGGAATTGCAATCCACTACGGTTGTCATCTTCTCCGCCCCGTTGATGTGACTGAGTTCAGACCTGAGTATTTGGACGAGTTGGTTCAAGCTACTGGTGCCTCAGTAGTGGAATATCCATTATGGAAACAATGCTGCGGTGCAACAGTTCTCCCCGTTGATGAAAACGTCGCGATTAGACTAGCTCGCGACAAGATCAAGTCAATGAAAGAATCTGGTGCAGAATTCATTACTGTTGTCTGCCCTGCTTGTGGTAACCAGCTTGATTTACAACAACTAGGTCTGAAAGAGTCATACGGTGAGGAATACAACTTGCCAGTACTTCTGTATCCTCAAATTCTTGGTCTAGCCTTGGGAATGGATGAAGAAGAAGTAGGCTTAAGCATGAATAGAGTCCCAGCAGACCCCATTCTTGATCATTTGACCGGGTGAGGTGAATAAGAATGTCCAATCCGGTCCTTATCATTGGTGCTGGTGTTGCAGGTATGACAGCTGCTGTTGAGCTTGCAGATTCAGGGATTAAGACAATCCTTGTTGAACGTCAAGAAACCGTGGGAGGTAATGCTCTGGACCTATACAAGGCATTCCCTACCGATGATTGTTTTTACTGTTTCGAAGGAAACCGCTGGCGTCCTGGCATACGGAAGTGCTTCTACAGGAGCGCGCTCACTGACCAACCCAACATTTCGTTGAGGATGAACAGTGAGATTGGTGATATCTCCGGCG
The DNA here is from genome assembly GCA_019894665.1 of Candidatus Thorarchaeota archaeon. Classification (GTDB taxonomy): domain Archaea; phylum Asgardarchaeota; class Thorarchaeia; order Thorarchaeales; family Thorarchaeaceae; genus SMTZ1-45. The sequence continues at coordinate 16,470 of JAGXOC010000017.1, read as the reverse complement.
CTCCAGATCAATTCTCTGTGAAGCTCAAGGTGGGCCCAGGGTATGTCAATCCAAAGAAATGCACGATGTGCGGTCTCTGTCTAGAAAAATCAGAGGCGTTCCGTTTACTGTCACCTCAGTGTCAGCCTCAGGCAGTGGTATATGACCCAACAAAGGCGGACGATGGCGCTAAACAGGCTGAAGAGGAGTGTCCAACAAAGGCAATCAATCTGGGTGCACAACCTACTGAAGAAACAGTCCAAGTTTCAGACATCGTCATTGCAACTGGTTATCATGAGATGCAACCAGTCAACGTGGATGAGTATAACTATGGAAAACATCCCAACATCATAACACAGCTTGAGCTTGCTAAGATAATTGATCCCATTGGAGAATCAGGTGGGGTACCTGTGAGACCATCTGATGGCAAACCTGCAAAACGAGTGATGATGGTACAGTGTGTTGGAAGCAGGGATGAGAACTACTATCCCTATTGCTCTAAGATATGCTGTATTTTTGCCCTCAAACATGCCAATATTCTCACACAAGAGCGTGATGATGTTAAAGTCAGCGTTGTATACATGGATATCCGTACATATGACAGGTATGAACGATACTACCGAGAATCTCGAAATACAGGAGTGGAATTTGTCCGAGGTAGAGTATCTCTCATTGAACCTCGTAAAGATGACACTTTAGACATAACAGTCTATGACTCACTTCTGGACAAATACCTCAAGTTCTCAGTGGACCTTTTCGTCCTATCATCAGCCCTAGAACCATCAGAAGGAACTGACAAACTCATTGAAACACTCGGAATAAAGTCTACAAGTGGATTTGTAGGAATGGTAGATCCCGCTTCAGAGAATGAAGTTGTGGTAGGTGACCACATCTATGCATGTGGCGCTGCCTTGGGTCCTGCAGAAGTCCCAGAGAGCGTGACCCAAGCTCGCGCAGTGGTGTCTAAGATACTCCAGAGTAGGAAGTGAAACTGATAGATGGATGATAATAAATCAGCAGTACTCATCTGCACTTGCGGTAAACAGCTTCAGTTGGGATTTGACTTCCTAGAAACTCAGGTCAAGAAGATGGACCTGGCAACCTCAGTGGATGTTCATGACCTTGTCTGTCAAGAAGAAGGTTTACCAAAGATTGCAGAACTTCTCAAGGCCAGTAGCGGACACCTCGTGATTGCTGCATGTTCCAGCCAGAAAATCCAACCACGAATTGATCAATACCTTGATTCAAAGGGTCTTGACAGTTCTCAAATCCAGTATGTGAACATTAGAGAACACTCAGCATGGGTACACAAAGACTTGGACGAAGCAAACCAAAAATCTGTAGATATGATTCGTGGTACACTTGCAAGATCTGCTAAATCAACAAAACGTAATATCGAACAAAAAGAGATTTCCACTCACGTCACGGTCATTGGTGGAGGAATTGCTGGTGTTGAGTCTGCACTCAGCCTATCAAATCTTGGTTACGAGGTCTCTCTATTAGAAATCACGGATGAACTAGGAGGCCATGTCAGAAGTCTTCCTGTTGTCGCTCCTACCGGTAAGTCAGGTAAAGAGATACTTAGCAGTCGATTGGACATGCTCCAAAATGACAATAACATCATAATAATGACCAAGACCAGAGTCAAATATGTCACTGGGGAAATGGGAAATTTCACAGTTCACTATACGTCAGAGGATGAAGAAGAAAGGACATTGAATACATCTGCAATAGTTCTTGCTACCGGATTCAAGGAGTTCAAACCTACATCCATGGACGAGTATCGTTATGGAAAGAATCCTGACGTCATCACTCAGTTCGAGCTCTCATGTATGCTCTCAGAGGGAAAACTTACCCGACCATCTGATGACAAACCAATCAAAGAAGTAGTAATGATCCAATGTGTGGGTAGCCGATCTGAGGATTACAAGAAAGACTGCAGTAAACTGTGTTGCACATTTGCAATAGACAATTCCCTGGAGATCATTGAAAGAATTCCTGATGCTAATGTCAGGATTGTCTACATGGACATCCGAGTTCCATTCGAGAACGAGATGATTTACAAAGAGTCGCGTGAAAAAGGTGTAGACTACATTCGTGGTCGAGTCAGCATGACTTGGGAACAAGACGGTACCACATATGTACGAGTCTATGACTCTCTTCTTGACAAATATCTAGAAACACCCGTAGACCTGCTGGTTCTCTCTGCAGCCATACTACCTCCTGACGGAATTACAGAACTCTCAGAAACCTTGGGCTACGCCATTGAAGACGATGGACATGTGAAGGAACTCTATGGTAAACTGAGAAGGAATGAAACCCGCAGACGTGGTGTTGTTGCAGCAGGAGGAGTCACCCGTCCACAGTTCGTATTCGAGGCTGTGACAGACGCTCAAGCTGGTGCACTCATTATTCATAACGAGCTACAAGGCGGAAAGATTGAATCTGTTTCACGTGGAGCTGTACTTAATGCGGACGACTGCGTTGGATGTAGTCTTTGTGCACAACAATGTCCACGTGGAGTCCCTCTGATGATTGAACAGATTGAAGATGAGGAAGCTGATGAAGAACAAAAGATTCTCTTCAAGGCCACGATTGACACACTGAACTGTCATTCCTGTGGAGTCTGTCAGAGTTTGTGTCCTTCTGGAGCAACCCAGCTCAACTTCCTATCCAACGACCAGCTTTGGTCTGAGATTGAGGCCACACTTGAGGATGCAGGTCCAGAGTATCCAATAACACTCTGTTTCTACTGCGAAGAGTGTTCGGTATCTACAATAGACATCGTTGGAACCAGAAAGATGGAATATCCTGCCAATACACGTCTGATTCCAGTTCCCTGTGCGGGTCGTGTAAGTATCATAGACCTTCTCAAGGCTTTCGAACATGGTGCTAGTACTGTAATGATTGCAGCCTGCGAGAAAGACCGATGTCATATAGGAGGGACTGGAAATGAGATTGCTCAAGTGCAAGTAGATGTTGCTCGAGACATCTTGAACGCAATTGGTTGGAAAGGTGAACGTGTTGACATGTTCAGAATGTTCAGTGCAGAGCCGGAGCGCTTCACTAATGCAGTCAATGAAATGGTGAAACGAGCCAAAGAGTTAGGACCCACCCCTGTCCATGAAGGAACTGCTGGGAAGTGGATGGAGGTGACCGAATGAGCCAGTCGAAACCTGAGAAAGCCTTTGCGCCTAAGAGACAACGTATGTTAGATATGGTATTGGCTCTTGGTGGTCTCAAAGAAGAGTCTGCAATTCCACTCAGTAAGGTCAAGGAGGAGCTTGATCGTCTTAAGACCGAGTTAGCACCTCTGACCGATTCAATTCTTGCATTTCCAGACTCTTATTTTGAGAAATTTTTAGAGGCAGTTGAGAAAAGCAATATCACTACTGAGATTAGCGACAAAGGTATTCTCAAGGAGTCAATTGCTAACCTTGAAGAGGCTTTGTCAAAATCTGAGTCTGAATCATTGAAAGGACTGAACAAATTGCTTGTTGACACACTTAGTAGCATGACCGAGGTTGAGGAAACCTCCGAAACAAGTGTCGACATTGATATGACCACCACTCTTTCCACAATATCTGACCTGACCTCTGAAATAGAATCAATCACTGATGAATTTGAGAATACTGCGGAAACAGAAGCAGAATCCGCACGGGACGAATTAGTGGCCTTGGTCAAAACTCTCAATGAATCTAAGAAGAAAGCTGAAACAGATGCTGAGACAGCTCTAGACGAGCTTCAAAAACTAGGAACTAAAACCAGATACGGTCCAGGATTGAGAGCTACGGCTCAAGTGAAACGGGGAAAGCGTGAGGGTCGAATTGATGACACGCGCTTCCACAAGCTTGTCATAGAGAATATGCTCACAGAAGCCAATCGCGGAGTGATTATGTTCGTACTTGGTAAAATGGGGTCCAAGACTGTTGTACAGATAGGAGAACTCATGCAGGCTTCATCTCAAACCGTACAGAACGCTCTTGTAACCATGATACAGAGAGGCGAAGTTGAGATGGTTGGTCTTGACGGCGATGCTCCAGTCTTCTCAAAGGTCCTCCCAAAAACCCCAAACCCAACACTGGTTCTGAAAATAATAGTACAACAGGTTCGAGGAATAGTCAAATCGCTAGAAGACGATGCTGCTAAAACTGCAAATGAGTCACTAGACAAACTACAGGCGTTACTTGAACGCTTGAAGATCTTAGGAGCCTACGATGAAACTGAACTTTCTGAACCGATGAACAAACTAAGAGAAACAGTTGATAGTGCCACTGAAGCAGCTCTGACTTCTCAGACATCTGATGATACTGAAAATCTTAAACTTCTCATTTCAGCAGGACTTGAAGCCTTTGCACGGTTTCGCCTCAAAATCACATTGGAAAAAGGTCCCAATCTTGTTTCCGGAACCAATGTCTATGGAGAGAAATTGGATCCTGAATTCTATCAGACGATGATGGATACATATCTTGAGAATGAACTTGAGAGAGGTACAATACTGATTTTGATTAGAGAGCTGGGAGCCCTGACAACACATGACCTTGCTGAGAGAACAAGTATACCACAGGACAGAATTCTCAGACATCTACTCAGAATGAAGCGTGATGAACTCCTTACTCTTACTGGTGAGAGCCATGGCTACATGCTCTATGATGTTCCAAGAACACCATCTGAGGCTGAAATCACTATACAGACAGCAAGTGATCTTGCTCTCCAACTTTCTGAGGCCAAGGTAGAACTTCAGAGGATACTGAGGGAACTAAAGGCACCTGATATTGGTAATTTAGCAAACTCATTGGAAGTTTTCTCAAAAGCCCGGGACAAGCTTGCAACAGTGTATGTGAGTGGTGCTGTAATTGATGAAACGACAGTGAACGAAGTCGAAGAATCGATACAATCTGCGGTTCTACTTACCTATCGTACTCGTGCTAAGATTCCAAGCACCAGACCCAAGGTCACCCTTGAGGACTTAGCAGACGTTGATGTACCATCAGTTCTTGATGAGTACAGAAGTCAAATGGGCTACGCACCTCTGCTAGGATTTGGTACCATTGAATGGGAGCAATCAAAGTGTCTTGGTTGTAAGTCATGTGAGATTGAATGTCCAGAGAACGCAATCGAACTGAAACCTCGTATAGAGATGCCAAAATTCTTTGAGATTTCGGACGAGGCGCTCTCGCAATTACCGTCGAGCCGATCACTCTTCTATAAGACGATTCAGAACCTCGCTAAAGGGAAGCCTTCAAAGGACATCTCACTCGAGAAAGAAGCTCCAGGATTTGGTTCAGTAGAGGTAGATCTCTGGCTCTGTGTAGCGTGCCGTACTTGTGTCAGAAGGTGTCCTGGTCCTGAAAGTGGAGCATTAGAATTGGAGTTGAAATGGAATCTCCCAGAAGTTGTGAAACAAATCACATCAACTTCATAGTGCTGTCAATGAATGGTCTAGATGCTCTTTAGCAATTGACTTATACCACTTGACAAAAGGTCAGGAACTGCATATTCCTTTGAGGGAGCACAATGGTTGATTTCAGGCTAACAAATGAACAGCAAGAGTTACAGGCCAAAGCGAGAAAGTTCGCCCAGGAGTATATGATCCCATATGCGCACTACTATGATAAGACCGGGGAATTTCCACGTCCGATAATCCAGAAATGTTGGGAAGAAGGACTCATGAACCTCTCTATCCCGAAAAAGTTTGGAGGTCTGGGTCTAGGTTCAATCGAACAATGTATCACAGTGGAGGAGATGGCTGCTGGATGTGCTGGAATGACTACCAGCATCTATGTAAACACTCTAGGTGCCGAACCTATTCTTGTGGCAGGGACTGATGAACAGAAAGAGAAGTATTTACGTCCGCTCACTGAAGACCTCAAATTCGCCAGTTTTGCATGCTCAGAGCCAGGTATGGGTTCAGATGTTGCTGGGATTCAGACCCGCGTAAAGAAAGAAGGAAACAACTACGTGTTGAATGGGTCCAAGTTTTGGATCACAAATGCGCCGTATGCAGATTATTTCACAGTTTTTGCCAGCCTTGATCCGAGCAAGAGACACAAAGCGCTCTGTGCATTCATTGTAGACGCTGACACTCCTGGAGTCAAGACTGGTCGTCCCGTAGAAAAGATGGGACATCGTGCATCTACAACATCCTCAGTGATGTTTCGTGATGCTAAAGTTCCTGAAGAAAACATCTTAGGTGATGAAGGGAAAGGCTTTGGCATCGCAATGAAGACTTTCGCTATGACTCGCCCCTCAATTGCAGCTTTTGCTACGGGACTTGCACGTGCAGCGATGGAGTATGCTAGGGACTATGTCAATAAACGAGAGGTATTTGCTCAAAAACTGCGAGAATTTGAAGTGATTCAGTTCAAGTTGGCCGAAATGTACATGAAAATCGAAGCTTCAAGAACATTGTATCTGAAGGCTGCTTGGACTACTGACAATGTTGGGGATGCTACTATATCTGCAAGTGTGGCTAAAGCATTCGCTACTGATGTCGCAATGGAAACAGCAAGCGAGGCTCTCCAAATTCATGGAGGGTATGGCTACATCGACCAATATCCACTTGAGAAGCTATTCAGAGATGCCAAACTATACCAGATCTATGAGGGGACCAGCGAGGTACAACGACTCATTCTTGGTCGTCATGTACTCAGTGGGTATGAGCCAGCTATGGAGAAGATTCCAAAGTGGTACAACAACAAACCTCCAGATTTCTGACCTTGAAGGAGCTTATGTGATGATACTGAGAAAAATGGAAAATCTCAAAGAAATTAGTGCACTTGATGACACAATAATACGAGAGATGCTCAATCCCAAACACGACGAAACTCCTCTTCATATTGGATACAGTCTGGCACATGCCACTCTTCCGGCAAAGAAAATCTCACTGCCCCATCGATTCAAGACTGCCTCAGAGGTGTATTATATCCTCAAAGGGGAAGGCATGATGCACGTCGACAATGAAACTGAGAAAGTAGGTCCTGGTGACACTATCTATATCCCACCTAGAGCTGTTCAATCTATTGAGAACACTGGCGAAAACGATCTAGAGTTCTTGTGTATTGTCTATCCAGAGTGGCAACCTGATGCTGAAGAGCTTGTATAAATCAACCCGCTTTAGAAATACAATATCTGGGTGCACTCCCCACTAAATGATCTCCGACTAGATACTGAGAACAATAAACTCATGAGTCCGCATCTCCTACAATAGCACATCATGTTTGGAGGGGCTCGACACGGCCGAAGGAAGTTTCAAAGCAATTGCCATGGCGACAATTATAGTGGTAGTAATATCATCTACTGCTTTCATCTATTTCTCCTCTCTTTCTAATGATAATGATTCAGACATTACTAATTCACTGGATATAGCGTCATTGAGAATATGTGGAAATTCCACGGATATACTATTTCCCGAACTCATGGAAGCCTCTTGTGTCTTTCAAGAAGGTAATTGGATGATTAATGCTAGTTTTGTTGACGACTCTGAAGGTTGGGAAAATCCAGAAATCTATGACATAGAATTCTCAGTGACCCCGGAAGAGATTGAGATAATCAATCTAAGGCTTCATGAAGGATTGAATGGTACATATCCCTCAGAGATCTCACCTTCTTTGCTATTAGAGTCCAGTCCACACATCGGATTTGACATTGAAATCACCTACACTGATGGCTCTTGGATATATGTCACAACTTTCCAAACAGATCCAGGACATATCATATCCAACAGTGGTACAGGTACTCCTGATACGAGCCTCTTGAAAGGAACAGTCTTAGAACCGATATCAGCACTAGATAGTCTTGTAACAGCTATTTACACTATCTTTTCTGATCATCTAGATACTACGTGATGTTCTCAGAAATTCAGATTGCCAAAATCTTGAGAATGGTGGAACACGGGAGTTGAAGGTCACAGGGGAAGTTCACTCAACCTCTTCTGAAATCTGACACAGGTCGGTGCATGCAGCCAAAGACATCTTCGGATATGAAAGATTATATGTCGGGTAGAGAGCCTCAAACGTCATAGAATCTAATGGTGATATCGTCTCATGCCCCCTAAAGATATGAATATCATAATTTTCGGATGCATGCAGTGCATGTATGCCGCGTCGGACCTAGCGGGTACGATGAAACTGCAATATGATGTCGCTAGCAGGATCATTCGGATGCCTTGCACCGCGAGACTGGACATCAACTTTATTCTCAAGGCGCTTCAGGAAGGGGCGGATGGAGTGCTAGTTGTCGGATGTCACCCTGGCGACTGTGCATACAAGACTGGGAACTTGGGAGCTGAGCGAAGGGTCCGTTTTGCGAGGAAGTTGATAGCCCAACTAGGTCTTGACGAGAACAGAGTGAAGATGGTATTTGTAAGTGCTGCTGAAGGTGACAAGTTCGCGACTGAGATCAACAAGTTTGCTGATGAGATCCGAGCGATTGGTCCTAACCCCATCAGACTCTGATAGATCGAGCCTCATCAGACATACCTGCCGTATTCAATCAGTTCATATTGAATGACTCGTCATCAATGTAAAGAAAAGAAAGAATCTGAATAAGCTCATCAGTTATAGAGTAGGCTGAGGGGAATCCGAAACATACCTACTAGATTTGAGTTGCAAACAGTATCTCATTTATTACTGAATTAGCAATAGTCAGAATTGAACAAAGAAAATGAAAGAAGGGGCATTAGAAATATGAAAAAGAGCCCAAAACAACGAAGCACACTCAAAGATAGAGTACGTAGAATATTCAAGACGAACAAACTCTGCCAAATTGCATTTGAAGAACTAGAGAATGACATTGAAGTCCAAACCACTCTAGAGGACAGTAATCGTATGGCAATAGACCGAATGGGGTATTCAGATCATGGCCACACGCATTCATTAATAGTAACTATGAATGGAATACGTCTCTTTAGACAGCTTATCAAAGGACTTCAACCAACGATTGTTCAGGAAGAAACCGGTGATGAGGCCGATTCAGAACTCGTAGTTATGCTTGGATGCTATCTTCATGACATAGGTATGGTAGTTGGCCGTACGAATCATGACGAATTCTCAGTAATATTGGCTCGACCAATAATTGATAGAATTCTCGCCAAAGTCTATCCGACGGATAAACACAAACAAATCCACATCAGAAATCACGTTCTACATGCGATATACTGCCATGATAAGGTAGCCGTACCTCTGACAGTAGAGGCTGGCGTAGTAGGTGTTGCTGATGCATTGGACATGACGAAGGGTCGAGCAAGAATCCCATTTGAGGCTGGAAGTGTCAATATACACTCAGCGTCTGCCATGGCAATTGAGAACGTTAGAATTCGAAAAGGTGAAACAAAGACAGTCCGAATTGAAGTGACGATGAACAACGCGACAGGAATCTTCCAGATACAGGAACTTCTTGAAGAAAAGATACGCAACGCAGCAGCATTGGTTGGTCATATAGAGCTCTATGCAATCATGTCACCACGAGAAGATGCAATAATCAAGAAAGAGCTCCGTGTTCTCTGAGATTTTTGGAGGTTTATTGATGCAGCACACACTGCACCTCTCTGTCTTGGATTTAGATATTCTCCACAATCATGCTGAAACCAATCTTCCTTTAGAGGCTGCTGCACTTCTTTTCGGACAGGTGATAAAATCTTCAGTAATAGTTAATCGTATTGAACTAGTTCACAATGAGGCGTCATCCAGTACGACCTCATTCATGGTAAATCCTGAAGAACAATATCGCCTATTAGTTCAAGCAGAGGAACAGGGTGAAGAGCTTGTAGGGATATTTCATTCACATCCTGCACCTCCATTCCCTTCAAGCAGAGATCAACAGAATATGAAACTCAATCCTGTTGTTTGGCTTATTGCATCAAGAGAAAGTGGGAATTGGGTGAGCAAGCCCTTTCTACTGGTTGATGACCAAGTTAATGAAGTAGACCTGAATTTAGACCGATAGAACACTATCGTTTCAGACCTTTGATGGTTCCCGAGGTCTTCTTTGGTTCGAATGAAACTTGATCCTTTCCAATAGAGCCGATCAGAACAGATGAAGTAATCACTTTGTCCAGTGAGGAAGCTGTGCACTGCAGAATCCCTGCCCCACTATTTTCATCAAACTCCACAAGATACAGTTTCGAATCTGCAGCAGACACCTCACCGTAGAGGGACAACAAGTTCTTCCAAATTGCCATACCAATCTGTTTGTCGTCTAATTTTGAGCCATCTGAATGAAGGAGAAATGAAAGATATCTTCTACGGGTCTTCTTCACTTCTCAGTCCCCCTCTGAAGAATTTCCACTCCTTCTGCTACATAATCAGAACTGAATCTTTTACGATTCCTTTCAACGATATCCAACGGTGCTTGATTGATAGCACTCTCTGCATATTTTGATTCCATGCCTAGCAACTCACCGATATGTCGAATTGCCATTGCTGAACGCATATGTAATGGGTGTGAAGCACCACTAGAGAGAATGACCTGCATCCCTGAATCAATTGCAGTTCGTATCGCCTCCCGATAGACCTTGATGACTTTGGAACGGTTCAGGCCAACCAGATGTAATAGTGGTTCGAATCTAATCTCTAAGGCAGTATCATATGTAGCTGCAAGACGAGCTGTTGAGTCACGAAGCCGATGCTCCTGAGAATGATCGAGCGTGAGCAGATCGACACGTTGGTCCTCAGCTGCCCAATTTGCTGTTCCAACTGACCCAAGTTTAACGGACACAATCATTGAATGCTTTCTAACGTTGTCAACGTGATTCCTTATTGATTTCAGGTCTTTTCCAGATACATCAGCCCTCTTCAAAATAGAGAATTCACTCTCGAAGTACTGTTCTGGTTCACCTTCAATATTATGAGTTGCAAGCCCTGTGAAATCTATCTTCTTCGCCATCTGGACAAATGATTCTAGGTTCTTGGGGTCCGATACACATACACCTATGTCAATAACCACTAGTCGTCACCACCGGCTACACGAAGACGGTCTTCCAACATTGTCATTACATCATCCTGCTTACATTTCGGATATTGTCGAATATGTATCTTGACAATAATAACATCAGGTCCTTTTTCTAACACAATTTCATCCAAGAACGCTGCCTGCTTATCAATCCTAACGAAGAAAATACAATTCCTATCTATCCTACGGATAAACGAGTTACTAAGGCGTCTGCGGTCTTTCTCCTCTAATTTTCCAAAGATATAATCCAGAGTAGTCTCGCAACCTACCTTGTCTTTCAGCTTAGACCCAACAATCAGCAGATCATCACCTGATTGTCCCTCTACTTTTGTTGATTTCAATTCTACAAGCTCACGGAACTTCTCAGGATACAGATTGAGGATTGCCGCAACAACCCTGTCTGACACCTCCGTTGCCCGGGAGTATGCTCGGGTTTCGACCTTGGCCACGAACGACATGATATACCCCCCAGAATAGGGAGTCTTGTCTACTTGCCGCGATTGAGTTTAGCGCCTAGAGATGGTCTCATCTTCTCTGCACCTTTTCCCTTATTCCGTAGACCTCTACTCTTCTTACCTGCAGAAGTGAGTCCTCTGTTCTCTCTGCCTTTCTGAGAAGAGTCACAGATCCAGTTGATATTTGGATCATTGAATATCACTGGATGATTAGGATCAACTAGGATGACTTCATGCCAGACCCATTTATGGTCTGATCCGACCCAGTAGGAATTTAGAACTCTAAGATTCGGGTATTTTCTACCAACACGCTCCTCAGAAATCCAACGTCTTGATTTTTGAGGTGTAAACTTAACGACACCCATGCTTCTTGGTTTTCGTCCACTTTTAGGTCTGGGCTTTTCACGAGGTCCACGACCAGTCATGATTCGGACCACCACATATCCTTGTTTGGCCTTATAACCCAAGGATCGTGCCCTTCCAAGACGTGAAGGACGTTCAAGTTTCACAATAGTACTTTGTTTTCTCCAGACAATCATTCTGCTTCTAATAACATCAGAACGCTCTTTCTGTTGCTTTATCCAAATCTCATTCATATGCTGATATGCTGTTGGCATTGTGTAGTTCCATCCTTTGTCGTAACTATATTCGCTTTGTTTGTGGTTCAGCCCATATGGGCCACATCCCGTGCGGACGTATCCGCCAACACAAAGGAAATGGTATGATTCTGGAATATTATCCAGAGCCAAGTCGTCACCCAAGGTATTCGCTTAAAGATGTAACGCTCTGGCTCTATGTGACTATTTCAGTCCCTCGATGACCTTGTCTGCAGTCAATTCGCCGACTCGTACCTGAGCCTCTTTTGTAGAGGACGCAAGGTGTGGCGTAGCGACAAGACGTGGATGCTTAACAAGTTCCCACTCGAGAGGAGGTTCTTTCTCGAATACATCCAATGCAGCACCTGCAATCTCACCCTCATTGAGCGCCTTGAGGAGTGCCTTTTCATCTACTACACCACCACGTGCAGTATTCACTAGAAATGCAGTCTTCTTCATCAAAGCGAACTCTTTCTCTCCTAGCATTCCTTTTGTCTGTGGAACTAGTGGTACATGAACAGTGATATAATCTGATTTTTTAATCAAGTCCAAGAGGTCGGTCTTCTCAGTGCCCATTTCCATGCAGATCTGACCTATGTCTAGTACATCATATGCACAGACGTTCATACCAAATGCTTTCGCTCTCTCTGCGACTTCACACCCAATCCTGCCAAAGCCAATAATTCCTAAGGTCTTGTTCCAAAGCTCAGTACCTGTGAGCTTCTTCTTCTCCCAACGTTCGTCCTTCATAGAACTATCAGCTTGAGTAACATTTCGAGCCATCGCAAACATGAGTGAGAAAACCATCTCTGCCACAGAAACAGTTGGTGCCTCCGGAGTGTTCTGTACTTCAACTCCTTTCTTTTTAGCTGCTTCTTTGTCCACATTATCGAGTCCCACACCAGCTCTGACAACGAGCTTTAGGTTGTCTGCGGCCTCAATGACCTCTTTCGTTATTTTTGTGGCACTCCTGACGACTACACAATCAAAGCCTTTGATCTGTTCTTCAATTGGTCCATCTGTGTCCTTATTTCTCACTACTACTTCGAGCCCTGCGGCCTTTATCTTGGCCACAGCAGACTCTGGAATTGCATCTGCTACAAGTACGCGTCCCATAGGAACATCCCTCTAGGTGTCTTGAGCTCTGCGCTTCTAACTTGGTCTTAAATCCAACGGCTCCGACATAATCTTAACCCGGTTGAAGTACTGCTTCTATATGAAACGACAAATGAATCCCGGGACTGTACTAGTACCCTGTCCAGTTGTGCTACTGAGTGTAGCTGGGGAAGATAGACCTAACATCATCACCCTGTCTTGGGTGGCTAATGTTTGTAGTAAACCTCCCACAGTTGTTGTTGGGATAAGACCTGAACGTCACAGCTATAGTCTTGTCAAGGAAGCAGGAGAGTTTGTATTGAACATTCCCTCCACTGAGCAGATTGAAGGGACTGAATTTGCTGGGACTAAATCTGGTCGTGACTTTGACAAGTTTGCAGAGGCTGGGTTTACCCCTGAACCCGCTACAAAAATCAATGCACCAATGATCAAGGAGTGTCCAATAAACATCGAGTGCAAGACCACTCAAATCATCCCCTTGGGTACGCATGACCTCTTTGTAGCAGAAGTAGTCGCCGTACATGTTGATGAGTCAACGCTCAATGAAAAAGGACGCTTTGATGCGTCAAAGACATCTTTGTTTACATACTTGCCCTTGAATGGACAATACTGGACTCTTGGTAAACAAATCTCCTAGAATCAATAGAAAAATCTGTTATTGGGTTAGAATCTCGACAGGCTCCTCATCCTCATATTGATTGGGAGGTTTGATGTGTTTCACCGAATAATAGGGGTCCGATTCCGTGATGATCCAAGCACCTGTAGGTACATGTGCCTCTTTCAAGAAGATGTCGAAGGTTATTCCTGGGAACTCCACAACTACTGGGTCATGCCCTAGCAGAACGAATAATCCAGTGGCTTCTTGAGCCATTTGTAAGGTGTCTAATCTTGCCAACACAGGTATCCAGTCCTCTCCGTCCCATTTCAGAAACGGCCAAGACTTTCTTGGGGGCCACTCCCCTTTGCTAACGAGAATGTATTCATGATCGAGGCGTTTGTATATAGTGGGGAAGTGGCCACACTTGGCGAGGAAACTGCCAGCATCTTTTGCAGTATCAAGGGTTGCGAAAATCTCCAAAGTTTGTCACCATCACAGTTTTACTTTCTAATACTGAATCAGGTTGACATCTGAGAGTGCACACTGTGTATGTATAGCTTGGAATGCACCTTTGACGTGACGAATCGGTATCAATACATCTGTCAAGAGTCACATGGATTTGGTGAGTATATATTGGACAGAGGAGAACAGATATTCTCTATTTTGGACAATTCCTCATCAATTCATTTGGACCCCTTGGCACTCACAATTTTGATGACATCTCGGTCTTTTAGCTCATGCTTGTCACTGATTCGCATTTTTGTCCGGGCATCTAAACCATGGATGAAAGACTCCATCAAGTCAGTGTGTATATGTCCTGCAAACTCCTTAGCAGTTGTGCCTTGTGGAACAAGATACACATCAGGAAGAACATTTCCATCACTGTCTGTGAGTGAATTTGCGTCATGGACTGGGTATACGGTTATCATGTGCAAGTAATCAAATACAGCACGGTTTAGCAGGTTTTGTACACCAGACCCTCCAAATTTTTTCAGAATGTGCTCCTTTATCTTCCCTAACTGGTCAAGCTCAGACTCCTTCAAGCTTCCCGGATCTAGAACTTCAAAGTCATCATCACCAGGTATGTACTTGATCACACCCTTCTGTTCCAAGTCTTTCAGTACTTTCTCTGTAAGAGCACTCACAGGCACTATCAGATAGTCAGGAAACTCCTCTTGCAGGCGTTTGAAGTTGGCTTCGGCATTTGGTCTGTCAATCTTGTTTGCAGCGATAATGATGGGTTTTGCACTCTTCTGCAACGTCTTCACGAATTCTCTCGTTTCGTCATCAGTCCATTTGTCAACAGCTTCAGCCTTGAGGTTTGAGTCTCTCATTGCTCTGAGAATGTGCCCTCTTGTTATCTTCAGACCTGATAGCTTTTCCAGCAGTAGTTCCTCGAGCTTTACGCCTTCAGATCTAACCCGACTTGTAATTCGTCGCCAATCTTTCTGAACAATGCCCAACATCCACTCTACTAATTCTTCCTCTAGAAATTTCACGTCATCTACTGGATCATGACTTCCCGCAGTGACTTCATTTCCTTCTGCATCCAGACCCCCACTTGCATCTACAATGTGAATGAGGACATTTGCCTGTCTGAGATCATCAAGAAATTGATTTCCCATTCCTCGACCTTCATGAGCTCCGGGAACCAACCCTGCAACGTCAATCAGTTTGATAGGAACTAGTCTTACCCTATCTATGCATATCGAGTTCTGAGGATTGTCTTCCACATCAAAATCAGCACAAGCACATGCGGTACGAACATGAGTCACACAAACATTAGCCTCTATTGTTGTGAAAGGATAACTTCCCACCTTGAAATCCGTCATACATGCTGCATTTGTAAATGACGTCTTACCACATGATGGCTTACCAACAATCCCTACACTGAATCCCATAGCAAGTTTCTCCGTTGACATTCATTCTATTTCAATACCAAGAGATAAACGCTTCACTCCGGTCATTGAAATGCGTATTTGAACAATCTGAACACGCTAAACGATGGCTACAAACTGTAATAAGAAACCTCCTCCCTATCTACATGGGGATTGAAATGCACAGGCGAAGAAGAGGAGGCCGTGGTAGGTTCCCTATTCAACCCAAAATTGGACGCAAGCCTAGAGCAGAAAAGATGACCCCCGAACCTTCAGGTACTGAAGAACCAATTCACATCGATCTGGCAGAAACAGAGGTTCTTCGTCTTGTCGACCTGGAGGGCTTGTATCAAGAACAGGCTGGACATGCGATGGGCGTTAGCCGTGGAACGGTATGGCGTCTACTCGCTAGCGCCAGAGAGAAAGTAACACGGGCTCTCTATGAAGGACGACCCCTAGTGGTCGGGTTTCCATTAGAAGAGGACACATGACAGGTGATCAGTCGCTGGGTTTACACTCGGCCAGTATCGCGCTTGTGGCCATTTGTTAAGTAGTGCAATTCTTACACTTAGCTTCCCTTTCCTTCCACTGCAGCGTCTTCCAGTCCTGGGTATTACTAACAGTTTAGAGTGACCCAGAGTGCATCAGAATGAGGTTCCATGGGCGTTGTAATACGCGATGCCCGCTTATATACACCAGAATCAATCATACACTTGGAGAGGACAACGGATGCAGATATTCGTCCCAAATCATCAACTTCCCAATAACCATTTGGTCTATAGGTAATCTCAGAAAACACATCAGGAATCCAGTCACCAATATACTCTTTAAAAACTATGTCCCAATAAGATGTATCTGCTATAGCTAATACACATTCATCTTTAGTAAGTGCTACTACA
>JAGXOC010000179.1 GCA_019894665.1 Candidatus Thorarchaeota archaeon | reverse complement strand
GCTAGAGATTCTTCTGAAACGTTGAGATGTATCTTATCTCCAATAGCAGAAATTACATGTCCCGGTACGATGATGTCAATATCTGTCTTCAGACCGGCTGCTTCAAGTTTCTCCTCAATGAACCCACCACCTACAATTATTGATACTGAGCCATCCAACTCAAAATTGACCGCGATTGCACGACCCACCTTCTTGTCAGTGTTGTCTACTATATCCATCTTCTCAATCTGTGTGAGTCTGATATCACCTTTAGGAATGGCATCTTCGTCAAGTGTGGTCTTTAGCGAATCCACGGTTGCTTCCAAGTGTATATGATCATCAATCTGCCTGATCAAAGAACCATCGAAAACAGGGTCTCTATCCTGTCGGACCTTTATCGATTCAAGGAATTCTTCCCAGCGGGATCCAGCAAGTATGAATTTAGACAGTTTGAGTTCCCCGTCAAATGTGAAGGTCAAATCAGTCACTTTTCCAACAGTCTCTCCTGATGAATCAAGAACGTTGATCTTTCTGATATCACTGCTACAAATCGAACGTGTGAGTTTCATGGAATGTCCTCATATTTAAGAATTAACCATAGTTAATTAAGTACTTCCATTGGTTCACCTTGTATCACTGAGAGAACATAACATCTCAAGTTCTTGGTTTTCAATTGTTTTTCCTGTTGTAGAGCAAGAAAGGGGTATTACTATGGTAAAAACTTGCGATTCATGTGGGTCTTTGGACAGTGTCCAGTTCGTGTATAATTCGTTCTCAGATGGTGGCGATTGGAGATGCAACACCTGTCTTAACAAACGATTCCGAGAAGGGTCTCGCATCGTCAAATTCACTGACACATCGCATCCAAATCGACCTGCCTATTACTTGTGTATAGAGTCTCAAGAGGACTTGGACCTCATTATGACGGTTGGTGAGAGAGCACATTCAATTGGTGCAAAGGGTATCGAAGCGTGCTTCTATGCCGCATTCAAACGAGGACGCCGAATTAGTCCCCATGCATTCACCTTAGGTCATGATGGGAGTGTCGCACAACTACGATCTCACGTGGATACATTACGAATGTTCTTGGAAACATCAGAGAGGATAATCCTGCAAGATTAGATTTCCTTATCGACGCAGCAATGGAAAATACTAACAGGACGAAGTTCTGAAAGTAGACACGGGTGGGAACTGAGTTGGATCTGGTAGACAAAACCATCATGGTTGAGGTTTCTTCCAACTGTAGAGTGAGCTATGAAACACTATCCCAGAAAACAGGTTTGAGTGCTAATGCTGTAAAAAACCGGGTTAATGCGTTGCTCGACACTGGAACAATCTCTCGTTTCGCTATATCACTGGAAGCCGCAATGATTGACGCCTCTCATTTCATGGCTCTTGTGAAGACCAATGGTACTGAGGACATTGATGCTTTTGTCGGACAACTTGGTGAGAACCCAATGATTGGTCACGTTAGTATTTTAGCCAGTGCAGGGGGTGGAGCATATCTTGTCTGGGGTCAGTATATCGGAACAAACATGCTTCCACATTTGAGAGCATTTCTACGAACCCCCACAGAGGTTGAGGCGGTTGAGCTTCATACAATAATCGATTCCATGGGAAAGAAAGTGAAATTCTCGAAATTGCACCTTCGAATACTATCATTCCTCAAGAAGAATCCACGAGCATTGATCAGTGACATCTCTCAGGAGGCTGGACTTGCTCCTAAGACTGTCCGGAGAGCCATAAGAGAACTCACAGAGGGTGGTGGTATAAGATTCACTGCTCGACCTGATATGGCAGCTGGAAAGCTTGTGAACTTCTACGTCCGTTTTGAGTGGAACGAAAATGAGGTTACAACGAACAAGGTTGTTACTTGGCTAAGGGAAAAATATCCCGTAGAGCTTTGGGATCCCACCATATCAGCTTCTGAGCCTGTTATCTTTGCTGAGTTTGTTGTTGAGAATCTCCACGAGGCTGAAGAGATAGCCCGACATATTCGAAGTAAATCCTTTGTCAAATCAACTACAACTCTTGTTTCATATTCTAGTCAGAAGTTTCCCTATTTTGCTGAATCAATGCTTGACGAAATGGTTCGTGAAGCGGGATTTTAGATTCCGTTTCTCGAAGTGAACACTTCATTTTTGGGATACTGCCACCTCATTTCCTTCTCTTTATCGCAGCCGCCAGTGACCATGAAGCCATATTCATTCTGTTAGAATATAGTGTGAAGGTGCATTGATATGGCAAGCGAGAAAGCATCCCCCAAAATGTGGAGGAAAGTTCCACAGTCGAGGAATCGTACAGGTATGTCTGTCACCTATCGGTCGCGATTCGATAGGTAAGCATCCTATCTCTCCTCCAAATATTCGGATAGAGTGAAAAGCACTAGCTTTCACTCTATTCCGGAGCTCTTTCTATCATGACTCAAGTGGAGCCAGATAATCAGCATTATCGCTATGAGATGGGTCCTATCAGACCTCCGAGTGAAGCTTCCAGTCTTTTGATCCGTGTGACTCGTAATTGTGAGTGGAACCGCTGTTTATTCTGCCCGGTTTACAAAGATACTGAATTCTCAGTTCGACCGGTTGAACATGTAAAGCATGATATAGATCTCGTCAGAGAATATGTTGATTTTCTACTAGAACCCTATGAAGGGGTTGTGATAGAAGAACCCCTTGCATATGATTCTGCAATGCGTTGGATTAGTCACAATATGAAATCCGTTTTCTTACAAGACGCAGACTCACTTGTGATTGGGACGCACAATCTTGCAACGATTCTGATTCATCTGAGAGACAACTTTCCCAAAATCGATAGAGTCACATCATATGCTCGGTCCTCTACCATCAACAAGATGAGTGTTGAAGACCTGACATATCTGCGAAAAGCCGGTCTGACCAGAATTCATGTAGGTCTAGAATCGGGCTCTGATCTAGTACTCAAGATGGTGCGCAAAGGTGCATCAAAAGACATCCACGTTCGGGCTGGACTGAAAGTGAAGGAGGCTGGAATGGAACTTTCAGAGTACGTCATGCCCGGACTAGGAGGTCGGAAACTCTCAGAAGAGCATGCGGTAGAATCCGCAGATGCCTTGAACAAGATCAATCCCGATTTCATTCGACTGAGGCCGCTCGCTTTTCCAGTTCGAGCGCCATTGTATGAACTGGTGACTTCGGGTCATTTTGATCGTGTTAATGATGTAGAGATAGTAAAGGAACTTCACACACTAATTGGGAATCTAGAAGGAATATCGAGTAATCTCGTGAGCGATCACATTCTGAATCTATTCGCAGATCTAAAGGGGCAATTACCTAAGGATAAGGGCTTCATGATGTCAATTCTGCAACAATTTCTTGACTTGGATGAAGATGAGCAGATTCTCTATCGATTTGGGAGACGTTTGGGTACGTTCCAAAGTCTGGAGG
>JAGXOC010000178.1 GCA_019894665.1 Candidatus Thorarchaeota archaeon | reverse complement strand
AATCTGACACCAAAACCGCTGGCGGCTACTCTGACAACTCAGTAGTTGCACAAGCTGCTGATTCCTCTGCTATTACAACTGCATTGGGAAACAGTACTAATGTTGTTGTATTCAGTAATGATGACCGTCCTTTCTGGGACAACAATGGTGTAGAGATCACATGGACAAGTGGTGCTAACTCAACTCCTGTTAGTGATTTCGTCAACGGTTACAAGACTGTTCTTCCAACGGGTAGTCGGGGCGATGTGGCTGCTGAATCTGTCTACAATGGGACAGCTTGGAATGTTGAATTCAAGCGAGCATTAGACACAGGCAACGCCGATGATGATGTGGCCTTTGCCGCCGGTAGCTCAACACCATTCTATCTAGCAGTCCATAACAACTCTGGAGATGCCGATCACTACAGAGCTGGTGGATCTACTCCGACGACATTCCAGCTGAGTGTTCCATCTGTCACTACACCAACAACTACTACGACACCCTCAACAACTCCTCCTGCAGGCTTTGATCAAACTTTGTTGATTGGAGTAGCCCTCGTTGGGATTCTAGTTGTCGTTGTCATTATTGTGTTTGTTAAACGGGGAAGGTAGAGCCTCAGGCTCTCCCCACCTTTCTTTTTTCCTTTGTGTAAGTATACCACAGGTTCTGATTGAAAGAAAAATGAGATAAGTTGACATCTTGATCGTTGTCAACTCATTTTATTATTGAATCAAGGTTCAAATGTATACGACGAGAAGTACTCAAGACTTATTGGGGTGCAGTCCGAGCAATCTGCAATTTCATCAGCATAAGCTTGAACGAATAGTTCGCACTGGAGATTATAATCGAAGTGAATTGGAATGAAGTAGTCAGGCTGTAATTTTGCAATCGCATCAACAACCTCTAGACCAGCCATTGATTGACAACCGGGTCCTAGCGGTAGCAGAACTACATCCATCTGACCTGTTATTGATTCATACTCGGTATTGTTCTTTGAGTCACCAGCATGGAAAATCTTGAATCCGTTGATGTCAATGATGTAACTTGTCCAGTTCGCCTCAGGGGGATGGCTTGCATACCTAACGCCGTCAATCCATTCAGCAGTATACATGTAAAATGCAGTGATGTTTATGGTTCCAACTTGAACACTTTCAAGAGGGTTAACACCCACACCGTCATGGGCAGCAACTTCAGCAGTCATATTGTCCGGAAACACATTCACTGTGGATGGTTTCTGAAGCATGTCGATACATGTACTGTTGTAATGGTCTCCATGTGGATGTGTGATCAAGATGGCATCAGCAGGAAGGGTAGAATAATTCGAAGGTAGATTGATGGGATCAATGTAAATGCGCATTCCGTCAGCTTCAATCATCACACCTGCATTAAATAGCAATGTCAGTTTGATTGACGTGTCTTCAGGAGGCGTAGGAGTATTTAGGAGCGAAAAACCTGCAAAAGCTCCAACCCCCAAGACAACAACCAAGATAGTAACAACTGCAATAGTCTGGGCTTTGTTTGATGGGCTCATGTTTCAACATCCAATAAGATTCATTGTATTTAAGATGAGGTTCGACGCAGCTTTTCAGACAATAAGGAGAAACTCACGCAAATCCGGGGTACAACACCAAGCTTATGACAGAATACAAAGCCGATTCCACGGGTCATTCTAATGAACGCCATTGAAGCCTTTGAACGTGGAAGAGAAGAAATGCAATCGGGTAGACTCGAGAAGGCGATTCAGGCGTTTGATGAAGCAACTAGTCTAGCTCCCTCCTCTTTCGATGCGTGGTGGGCTGCAGCAAGCGCATGCAATTTGTTTGGCACGCAATTGGAGGCCGAGGGAGATCACACACGCGCAAACATGTACAAGGTGAAGGCAGCATACTCGTTCGATAGAGCCACGAGGGCAGAATCGTCTAATCCAAAAGCAAAGAAAGCAAAGGCATATGCTCAGACCATTCGAGATGCCCAAGCACGCAAGAAGGAACTTGGTTATTTCTAGATGAACTGGTCGGTCAGCTAAGTTGCATAGTATTTTATGAATTAGAGTCTATTATGGATTGAGAAATGAAGGGTGGCCGTCTTGTGATGGAGAGATCAATCAAGATTGCAGCCAGTGCAACCATCGTATGTTCCTTGCTAGTTGTATCCCTAATCGCTCTGCAAATGTGGGATTCAAGCACTAGAGTTCTTCCAACGTTGGCATTTGAGGAGATTGAACAGGGACTCTCCTGTGGTATCAGAGCGAGAATCAACTATGTGATAGATGATTTGGAAACATGGGAAACTCTCTGGACAGATTTGTACAACATTAGTACAGTTGTTCCCGATTTACCGTATGTGAATTTCACTAGTGAGGTCTTGTTTGCGGTCTTTCTGGGGGAGTTTGTTACCGGGGGTTATGTCGCAGAGATCACCAGAATCGCAGCCTCAATAAATGGGCTCACTGTCTATGTCAGAGAACAACATCCCGGAGCTGGATGTTTTGTAACAATGTCGCCTACACAACCCTATCACATCGTTAAGGCGTCTGTAGCATCGATGCTATCTGTTGAGTTTGTTTACAACTTGGTCGTTCACAATTGCCCTTAGTCATACAACAGGGGGACCTGCTCGTATCCTCTCCCGAAGTTCATCGATTTCTGCACGAAGTGTATGTATGTCTTCAAGGAACCAGGTCGCGCCAGTTTGAATCCATGATTCAATCTTGTCCTTATCTTTTGCAGAATTAGTCCCTGATGTCTCACCGCTGACCACGACGTCGTAGCCCTTGAGATCCCCTCGCTCAGACTGAACTATTTCAAGAGCTTTCTCTAGAAGCTGAGGTGTAACTGGTTCAGGCCATTTCGAGTGGACAGGTGCAACGCCATCATAGAGAGCAGCTCTCTTGAAAGGAGCCCGATTTGGAACGCCTCCACCAACCCATATCGGAATTCTTGGGTTCTGTTTTGGTTTGGGAAGGAATGTCATCTCTTCCAGCTGATAGTGTGTTCCTTTGTAGGAGAAGGGTTCACCTGACCATAGACCAGTGATGATATCGAGACACTCATCCAGTTTCTGAGCGCGCACCTTAGCATCACTCGCTTCACCAAAATAATCGAACTCAACATCAGGTGGTGCTCCAATCCCTACACCAAGGACGAGACGACCGTTTGAGAGATGGTCAACTGAGACTGCCTCTCTAGCAACTTTCCAGGGCCTCCTTCGCGGTAAGGGTGTTATGAGCGGTCCAAGTTGCATCTTCTTGGTATTGCAGGCTATAGCTGCTAGTGCAATCCAAGGATCAACGAAAGGAAGGACCATGTCCTCCTGTTTGAAGACAAGGAGATGGTCCCAGAGAAAGAACCCATCCCATCCTGCTTCTTCAACCTCAACGGCAAGTTCAACCAGTGTGTCAATGTCACCAAACCAACCAAAGTTTGGAATGTTTATTCCGTACTTCATTGCCTAACCT
>JAGXOC010000177.1 GCA_019894665.1 Candidatus Thorarchaeota archaeon | reverse complement strand
CGTCGCTAAGTGAGCTTGATATGGAGATGATTCAATCAGTTCCTGCAGGTGGGAACTGGCAAGATATACCTCAGAAAGTCGTTCAGAAATCCGCAAGGCTCACACAAATTCAAAAATCTGGAGGACGAACAACATACTATGGCCGCTTGGAGAACAGTCTGCCCAGTTACACTATAAACACATACTTCAATCGTCCTGGGAATGGGACTTTTGTTCATCCAGAACAGGATCGACTCATATCGATGCGTGAGGCTGCCCGACTTCAATCCTTCACAGATCGGTTTAGGTTCCTCGGGAGTCCGAGTTCAAGATACAAGCAAATTGGAAATGCTGTTCCTCCTTTACTGGCACGAGCCGTAGCATCCCTTCTAAAACCCGGTCTAGTAATTGATCTGTTCTCAGGTGCAGGGGGTCTCTCGGAAGGGTTTGTCCAAGCTGGAAACGAAGTGGTTCTGGCAACTGACTTTAATTCCAATATGTGCAAGACCTATGCACACAACCATCCTACTGCACAGGTAGTCCAAGCTGATCTTCATCTCGCCAATCAATCAAAGGACCTTCTTGAGGAGATTGAGAGAACACTTTCAGGGAAGCATTTGAACACCATAATCGGTGGACCTCCATGTCAAGGATTCTCCACTGCTGGTAACAGAAATGCATCGGATTCTAGGAACAATCTTGTTTTTCGAATGCTTGAACTTGTCTGTACCCTGATGCCAAACAACGTTGTAATCGAGAATGTTCCGGGACTGAAATGGATGGATCAAGGCGAAGTTATTGGGTCCATTGTACAGAAACTCGAAGAAGAAGAATATCATGTCACAATTCTCAACCTCCGTGCAGAGGAATTCGGTGTTCCACAAAGACGAAGGCGCGTCTTCGTCATTGGCCAGAGAAATGGAAATCATGCTGAACCACCGACTGGGCTCCTTGCACCGATTATTCGGGGAAAAACTAGATCTGATACAAAGCTCGGTACTAAGGATCTACCACCCCCAGTAAGTGTATCTGAAGCGATCTCCGACTTGCCACTGATTACTTCTGGTGGCGGTTCGGATGTAATCGAATATAATCGGAAATGGATTAAATCTGACTATCAAAGACTAATGCGCGAATCATTGAGTCTTGATGATTTCATCATTAAGAGAACCGAGCAAGGTTGATTAGTGAAGTATGACAACACGCTAATAGAGAGGGTTATTCCTTTCGCTGAATGATTCAAGAGGATGATTAGGTATGATTGTTAATGCCGTACTCTTTGACCTCCTAGGGTCTAAGGAATTGGCATCCCTATCTTTCAGCAAGGAGAATGTATCAGACGAGTTTCTCCAGCTAGTTGTAGAAACATACTATCAGTTAATGCAAGAAGACTCTGCTCGAGAATTTGTTACCACTGAGATTGACGGGAAGAGCACTTGTATCTGCAAAGTGAGCGAGGTCACCATAATCGTTGGTGTATCTGATGCTTTCCCAATTTCAGAATCTGACATCGAGCGGATGAAACGCTTTCAAGAAGCCTCAAGCAAGAAGATACAACAGACCTCTGTTAGAGATTTCAAAGAAGAAGAATTCAGTGAAATTGCCGATGCACTACTCAGAGAAAGGTTTAGTGTTTGTTTCATAACAGGTGATGACCCTTCATATGATGACAAGTCGGGAACCGCAGTTGATTCAATTCTTAAGAACCGTGGACAAAAAGAGCGCTCATACTCCACACCATTGATGATTGGTCCATATGGTGTTGAAGTTATGCGGATCTCACATGACGAGCTGGTCAAGATAGATTGGTCAGAGGATCTCTCAAGTGCAGCCTTATTTGTCTTAGTCATCTCTCCTCCACTTCCAACATCTGATCGGGTTGAGCAGATCGTTATGCGAATCAGAGAAGAATCAACCTCTCAGCTTATTGTTGTACCCGGCTCTGATAACCAGCTTGAGCTGGCCCGAGAGTATGAAGACCTCTACGGATTAGAGCTCTCGGATGTTTCCTCTCACCCAACGCATCTACTCCTATCATCAATGGCGATTGCAGGTTTCATAGATATGCACCCTGAACTAGCATATCAGCGATGGGAGATTGATCGGTCCATTGACTACGTTTCGTCCTTAGAGGAACCACAAGCTGTTGATGTAGGTCATCAGGCGTTCTTTGTCGTAAACCGAAAAACTGCCGAAGCCGTTTACAGCTATTACTATGATGAGCGGTCAGGACTACTAGAGGTTGCTCCGAATATCGTAGCTGCCATCTCCGCGTTCAAGTTTGATCCTGATAACCCGACAGAGACCTCAGTATTCAGAACTGGAGATTTAAATTACATCACTATTGAACGTGGACACTATGTCTATACATTGATCACTGGCACGGGTGTTGACGTCGAAGCTCTGAGAGAGAGGTTCTCTTTTCTTCCCGACCTCTTCATGGATGAAGTACCAGAGAAAGTCGATGACCCAACTGATCTATTCCGATCACCCCCATTCACCCTCAAGCTACTCGCAGCGCTACCCCCTGAGTATCTTCCAACAAGGATGGCTCCAAATCAAAGTAGGGCTTTACTATGGGAGCGGTTTGAGAATGCACCTCTCCGGGACTTTATTGAGGCTGTCTGGAACCGTCTTGATGGTTCTTTGACAATGTCTCTACTTGTGCCAGGAAAAGGCCCTGAGATGATCTTGGGTGCGATTCATCTTCTGCATAGGATGGGCGCTATCTACTTCAAGCTCAAGATTGGTCCTGATGACTCCCCAGTTCTGCTCAAGGAACCTGATGATGTAGTCCTCTCACTCTATTCCCGAGTTGACGAAATAGTCGGTCTTGTAGATGGTAATCTTACAATTGTTGAGATCGCCAAAGAACTAGATTTACAGCCCAGCGTCCTTGTGACCGTTTTTGCGGAATTACACAAACGCGAGATAATCACAATCAAGGAAGGATAATGCACGCACACATAAGGTTCATAGATGGAAATAATGATGAAAAGCGCAAGAAAAGTAGATAACCCGTCGCGAAATAGCAAGACTCTCGATAGAGTGTGATGAACATTGATACACAACGTGTTACTGATAGAAAAGGCTGATGGTAACGTTGTGGTCAAGACTAGGTTTTGGAAGATTGACTTCCTTGAGAGTGACATCGCTGAATTCCTTGCTGGTTTTAGAGACTTATACACAACAGAAGGTCTTGCTGAAGACACACCTGTCTTTGTTGCAGAGAAACACAAGGTCTTTCATGGAACAGTGGATGGCGACATGCTCCTTCTTCTCGTGACCGATGGGCGTGACGAGGACCGAGTAATTCAGCACCGTGTTCGGGAAGGCGCTGCTCGAGTTTCTACAGCCCTTCGTGGAAATAGTATTGGCTACATCCGCGATAATTTGGATGATATCTTGGGCGAACTCATCTTTACAAGATTCAAAGTCAGCTTTGTGGGAAGTGGTGGTGTAGGTAAGAGTACACTACTTCGACTTCTATTTGGAAAGGAACCTGCACCTGGAGGCTACACGCCTACCATCAACGTTGCTGTTGACTCATCTGAGACGATACAGTTCGGTACGTTCTTAGTAACCGTCTGGGAC
>JAGXOC010000176.1 GCA_019894665.1 Candidatus Thorarchaeota archaeon | reverse complement strand
TATGTGCTCCGCTCAAGGAATTGATCTGCTTGCTCCTCTCAAGGCATCAGAACCTCTTGAAGCTGCTAAGGCTACAATACGAAAGGTCGTTCCTAAACTTGAGGATGATCGAACACTAACTCCTGATATTGAGAAAATACGCGATCTCATGACTGCCGGGGAAATAGTTGCCGCTGCTGAAACGACAATAGGTCCATTGTTAGAAGCTTAGTTTCATGGGCCCAATTTACTATGGATAACCTGACCGTTAGAAATGACAGTGTGAACAAGATTGACCCCGAACCTCCATGTGAGGAATTCAGGACTTGGACAGTCTAAGATCAATATATCCGCAACTTTTCCTACCTCAATACTTCCAAGTGTTTGACCTCGATCCAAAGCATGTGCCGCATTGATTGTGACTGCCGAGAGAGCTTCCCTAGGCTGCATCTTCATCTTGTAGCATGACAGAGCTATGGTAAAGAACAATGACTCATTTGCACAATTAGGATTGAAATCAGTGGCAAGAGCAACTGGTAGTCCCATCTCAATCATTTTGCGAGCTTCTGCGTAATCTGTGTCAAGACTGAACGCTGTTGCAGGGAGGAGTGTGGCTATTGTGCCTGATTTTAGCATCGCTTCAAGTCCATCATCGGACGCCATCAATAGGTGGTCCGCAGAAACTGCACCCACTTCAGCAGCAAGAGCCGCTCCCCCAAGCTGAACGATCTCATCCGCATGAACTTTGAGCTTCATTCCTTTCTCCTTTGCTGCAAGGAGAATCTTCCGAGACTGCTCGATGTCAAATGCTCCTTGCTCGCAAAAAACATCGCAAAACTCAGCAAGTCCGCTCTCTGCTACAGCTGGAGTCATGTCATCAATGATCAGATCTACATATTCATCGGTCTTACCCTCGAACTCTGGCGGTACGGCATGAGCTCCCATAAAGGTTGAAACTAGGTTAATTGGGAGTTTCTTTTTCAAATCATCTACTGTCTTGAGCATCTTCAGCTCATTCTCTGTGTCAAGACCGTATCCACTCTTTGCTTCGATTGTAGTGGTTCCCATACTTAGCATACTCTCAGCATAAGAGAAAGCATTCCTGATTAACTCATTCGGGCTTGCTGCTCTTGTAGACCGAAGAGTATTCAGAATCCCTCCTCCTGCTTCAAGAATCTCCAGATATGATTTTCCAGCAAGCTTCATCGCAAAGTCGTTCTCTCTAGATCCCCCAAAAGTGAGATGCGTGTGACTGTCAATGAAACCTGGTGTAGCAAGCATTCCTGGAAACTCTATAGCTGGTAGGCTCGGTTCTTCAGTCACTTGTGACAGAATCTCCTTGGTTGGTCCAACAGCCAAAATTTTCCCATCTTTAATGACAATGGCGCCGTTTTCGATGATGGAAACCTCATTCATTTGTTTTCCAGTCTTTGGAGTTTCACTATGTCCTGCTAGGGTGGCTACTTGTCCAATATTGGTCAGGAGAAGGTCAGGTTTCATTCTTGTCACTCTACCTACAGATACAGGCTCACTGATTTAGATTGTGCTACAATAAATCAGACGAATTAATTAGGGATAAGCGCTCGAAATCCATAAGGCAGAATAGGGGCACTACAATATGGATTATCTGATTCTCAGCTGGAGCGATGTGTATAACCTTACTCTTCAATTATCTGAAAGAATTGTGGATAGTGGATTCATTCCGGATGTCATCGTAGGGATTGCGAGAGGGGGCTGGATTCCCGCACGAATCCTCTCTGACGTACTCTATACAAGCACACTGCAGAACATCCGCATTGAGTATTATTCTGACGTGGGTGCAAAAGGCAAGGAACCCCGAATCACTCAACCACTGACTGGTTCTATGGAGAAAAAGACTATGCTCCTGGTTGATGAGGTCGCAGACTCAGGTGATACATTACACCATGCTATAGAACATGTCAAGAACCTCGGTGTGGCAGCTGTTCGCTCTGCATCACTCCATTACAAGCCAACATCAATAGTGAAACCAGATTACTTCATGGTCGAAACAACTAGTTGGACTGTATATCCTTGGGAAACTCGTGAGTCAATTATTGCTCTAGTTGGGATTTTCAAGTCTGAGGATGATTCTCTCACGATAAAAAATATTCGCGACAAACTTGTGTTCGAGGTCGGATTCGAGCCAACTGTCACGGACTACTTCATGAAACGCCTGTGATGTGAGGTTAGCTCATTGCGAATCGAACAACTTGAGGATGAGAGCAACGGTGAAGTCATTGGAATTACAGAGCTTCATAATTCCAATAATCTGAAGCAAGACGAATTGATTCAACTTGCTAATTCGTTGTCTAGCGATTCTCTGACTATTCAGCTAATGAATGGCCTACTGATTGCAGACGAAACTCATTTACTCTCAGCAGCGCAAAATGCCATCAATGCAAAAAAGGGAGAATACATGCTCTCTCGAAGTCTAGATGTGGAAATCATTGTCTTTGCATCAGCTCAACGACAGATTGGACGGGCTCTTGATGCATTAGGAGTCTATGATGGTCTTGATGAGATTGCGGTCGTAGTAGTGGGAACAGATACATCTTCTGTAGAAGATTCAATTCAAGATTTGGCTGGGAAGATAGGACGCGAGGTCATTCCTGCATTTGCAGTCACAAATGAGCGAATAGATCGGATAAAAGATCACTATCAGATTAGTGACAAAGAAATTGGAGCAATCTCCGACTCTGATAAGATTGAATCACAGTTAACAGCCCTCTCCCGTTGTTTAGTAAGTAGAGTTTCTCTTGTAGCATTCGACAGTTGAATCAGTAATCGCTAGTACATGTCATCACGCAATGTCATGATAGACAAAATGTCATTTTTTTCATCGAGAACTGAAATACCGGTCCACTCACCAACAATCTCCACAAGTACAGTCTTGTCTGGGGAATCCAAATTGACTTTCCTTGGAATGACTGATGCAACTGCTTTCACGACGTCCATATTCTCAAGTTCAGTATGCCTGCGTCTGACTGTTACGCGAAAACTCTCATCTTCACCAATTTTAGGGAGTAGTTTCTCAGTGGCTTTCACAATGGTGTCCAACTCTGATTCAACACATTGCTCGAAAGGGGTGAAACGAATTGCAAAACGGAACTGGTAGGCGTTTTCAATAGCGAATTCTTTGAGGCGTTGGATGACCTCAAAGGGGTCGAGTGATGTCCTGCAAGCTAGAAGCCCGGAGATTGGTGTTCGAGATATCTTGAGTCCCGAATCTTCCAACAAATCTCCGATGAAATATCTAATCTCAGATGTTGCGGCGCGCTCTCGATCTCTAGGACATGCCACAAGTAGATTGTATTCCTGCATTGTATTCCTGCGCCTCACATGTCAGCATCAATGATTCGCGTACTCCAAAACCTCATCGCATCGGAGTCAACTTTCAAATTTGCCTCAATTTCTGTGATAGGTAACAATCCCTCTCTATATACCTTGATATTGAGGGGGTCTCCTTCTTTTTCTGCTTCTTCAACCCCAATAATGGTGGAGTTCTCTTTCACTTGCGCAGGGCCACCATCTATGTACAAATCAACCTCATCACCAAGTTGCTCTAGTGCAACAG
>JAGXOC010000175.1 GCA_019894665.1 Candidatus Thorarchaeota archaeon | reverse complement strand
GATAAAGGCCATGAAAATCAAATCAAGATGTGGCTTAACAGCCTGGAAAAGAATGAAATCATTCCTATTCCTTTTATTGAGAGTGTCAATTCTTCAATTGCATCGCAGTTCATAACAGTCATAGCATATGCTGTCGAGATGAACGCGACCATGTATTTGATAGATGACCCGACTCACCTCAACCCACTGGTACTTGGGAGTAAACTGTCCGATGATTATTGTGATTTCACGGTCGTGACCACTTGGCATAATTCTACCCTTGAGATCTACGACAACAACGTACTCCGAACAGGTCCAACGAGTGAGTTACTATCACCAATCCGGTATCCCTTGATGAGTACCTCAGGGACGCATAACCTATCCGTGTTCATAGATGGTGGAACCGACAGCTTCTGGTATAACATATCATACACAGTCGCAGAGATCATAGCCTTCGATTTGGAGGAATGGTGGCTCAGTCTACATCTAGGGACTGAGAACTTTATGGAAGGATATGTGTTGACCACGTGGGAGAATGCCACAATCTATGTGTACGACAATGGTACACTCATGAGGACTGCCTTAGAGGGCGCTGGTGGCTCCAGCTTCTACTGGTGGATGTCAGAGGAGCAGGGCAACCATAACATTGTCTTGAATATCACCAATGGTGTTGACACGATAACAAAGACACGTTCCTACTTCATCCCTGAATGGGCTTCTGGAGGGATGGTTGGAAGGTTTGACATCTGGAACATGCAAGAGAATGGTACTTCGATCTATGTTGAATCAAACTGGGGGAATACAACGGCTTACATCTACTTTGACTCGGTACTTGTTGCAATAGTCACAGACGACCCTGGTACTGCAAGCTTTGACAGGGCTTCAAATATAGGTACATTCAACCTCACCATTGTCTGGGATGGCGGCAATCAGAACTACACAAGAAGAGGGGTCATGTTCACAGTGACCGAGGCAGGGACCACTTACATCAGTGGTGGGTTACAAATTATCACTTATGAGGGTGACACAGAAGAAGGAGATACCCACATTGGCATCCCACCTGAGGAGTTTACAAAGCAACTCATCGCCATCGTAGGTCTTGTGTTCATGTCCATCTTCATAGGTGGCGTGATCATGTGGTGGGAGAACAGAAAGGAGAAAATGCGAGATTTCAGAGCAGCAGTCTCTGCAGGAGGTCATTAAAAATGGGACTACTAGGAAAAATAATTACAAGAATCATATTCAGCGTGTCAGTGGTTGTACTCTTTGTATTTGGAGTACTCAGAGTCACAACACCTGCTGATATGTTCAACTCTGCGCTTTTGGTGTTCGCCATCATTAGCACAAATATACTCCTGGAGAGATATCTCTCTAGGGAGGCGGAAGAACAATGAGAATACCGAATCCGATTTCGGCAATATCAGGTTGGCGTGATGATCGTGCTGTGGGCAAGATACGCGACCAGTACAGGTACTCTCTGAAAGCATATGCTAGACGTCATAGTGCGACCAAGGAGAAGGATGACAAGTTCATAATAATTGGTGTACTTGGTTATTTCATCACTCTGATGTTGTCAGCCTATCTTCAGTTGACGTGGCTCTATCTGGCAAGCATGGGAGTGCTCATAGCTGC
Organism: Candidatus Thorarchaeota archaeon; assembly: GCA_019894665.1. Lineage (GTDB taxonomy): Archaea > Asgardarchaeota > Thorarchaeia > Thorarchaeales > Thorarchaeaceae > SMTZ1-45. The sequence goes on along the minus strand of JAGXOC010000175.1, from coordinate 1,996 downwards.
ATTGATGATGCCTTTCGGCATGAGCTACTATGAACAATGGGTCTTGAAGAGCAAGCTGACACTGACGCTAAAAATCATACCAAACGACCCCGAGGAAACAAGACCTGTGACGATTCGCCTCGAGGGAGTGGAGTTCGGGGCTGCGATGGACACACCTGAGGACCTGATTAAATTCGTGCATAAGAAGATGGGGCATCTCACACATAAGAAGCAGAGTTTCCTTAGGAGAAAGAAGAAGATACCTGCTAATGAAATGAAGGAAGATGAAGCAAAACGTGTCATGGATGAGATGGATAAGAACATGAAACTATACGCCATGACGACAAGAGGTGACCCAGTCCCAACACTGGTCCAGTTCCCAGATGATCCAGAGGCAATCTTACGCGCGCGGGAGGAGAATGTCCGGTTAGGATACGGTCTCGGGAAGCTGAGACATGCCACTGCCACTATGCTTGAGTGTGATCCGGTCAAGACCAGTATCAGGGCTAAGAGCCAGATCATTGATGTGGAGTATGCACTCTTCAGTCCTCTTGTGACACAGAGAGCGATCGACACATGGCTGTCAGACGCATCATGGCACGTACCAACGAGGGTTTCTCAGGAAGTAGCAACTTATGTGAAACAGAATGTTGACACCTCCAAGAACGCGAGCTACTTCACGATACTGGAGAAACAGCGAGATGATGCCATCCGAGGCAGAGAGAAACTCCAGCTCCAGAACAAGAACGAGCAGATGAACGCAGACCTCGATGGAGCGATGATGCGGGGGTACAAGAAGACACCGGGTATGTATTCTCTGGGTGACATCTTCCTGTGGCTCATAGTAGCATTCGTGGCTGGTGCATCTTCGATGTATGTCCTTGGTGGTTGATGACAATGAGTTTTCGTGTCCTGAAAGAGGCTGAGGAACGAGCAGAGTCCAGAATGTCTAATATCATGGATGCGACGATTGCTCTAGTCCGACCAAGGATGGTCAGGTGGCTCGGACTGCTCGCAGCCAACACAGATGAGAAGACAAGAAGCATCATTGCCAGCGAGTCATACAGTCTCATGTCCTATCTCATCCGAAAGAAAGAGCTAGGGGTCACTGTACAGGCTGAGGTACGAATGGTGTATCCAGAGTTCAAACCTAAAGAACATTTTGGGACCATCACCAGAGATGAACATGGTAGGATCACAAGCTTCACTCCCGTGGAACCATCCGATCCTCTGACCAAAGACTTGGTGTTTGCAGCCAGTGTGTGGAAGACTGCCATCAGGCATGGCGAGTTTGTCGATGGGATCATAAAGTCCCTAGAGTTGTTCGCTGATGGTCTCTGGGAGCTGACAGGCACAGCCCTGGTCAGGAAGATGACGGACTTCTCAGGAAAGACGACTTATGCAATAGACAGAGCCACAGCCGATGACATCACTGCAGAGATGTTCCCAGAGGAAGTCATTGAAGATGTGAAGGATGAGTCAGAGGAAGAAAGTTCGGAGCCTTCAGAGAAATGAGTTCTACGTTGACCGAGTACCTGAGCAGTCGGATGAAGAGGAGACCTAAGCGGAAACAAAAACAAGAGAAGCAAGGTGGTTTCACGATGAGGCCGCTCAAGTTCATTGCCAGAAAAGTGGCTGTTGAACGTGGTGGCATTCCTATGTCAACCCGCGAGGTGACAAAGGCAGTTGTAGAGGACATGAAGTTCGCTTTCAGACATGGATGGAATGTCACTTGTGTCATTGTGGGTGGTCCAGGAGAGGGGAAGTCACGGGCTGTATTCCTGTTATCAGGTCTCTGGATAAAGATGACCGGGGGTGAGAGGAAGATCACATGGAACATCTCGAAGATCCCTGAGTTGAATGATGGTGATTGGCTCCACATTGATGAGTGGTTGTTCCTTCGAGGTCCCGGTTCTAGGTTAGCATTAGACGCTCTCAAGAACCTGTATCCTCTTGGTAGAGCCAAGCAGATTTGTATCAGTGTGAGCACTCATGTGGCACCTGGTCTTCCTTTTGT
>JAGXOC010000174.1 GCA_019894665.1 Candidatus Thorarchaeota archaeon | reverse complement strand
CTCAAGGGCTGTATCATTAGGAAACGCCACTCTAGCCGACGTTCGTCTAAGTCAGGAGTACGAAGACCCCAATACGGTTTCTTCAGATGGTTCAATGTCTCAAGAACTAAAACCATCGAAAAAGTCACTCATCGGTTTAGAGGCGATCCGGTCGCTCCATATGGGACCTGCCGCAAGAGCCTTTTATGGTACGCAAACGGTACCAACAAGGCGTCTTGCAGATCCATCATTATCAATCATCAAAGTGTCTCTTGGATCTACTGGACTAGACAGCTTTGCTTGGAACCTCATGTGCATGAAGCTCGCGGGTATGCAGCCAGATCCTAATCTTGTCATCATTCTAGATGGCGCAGAGAATATGAGAATCAGGAATCGTCGATTCATGAAACATGATTCATTCTCTGAACGTTTGTTGAAGAACTTGAAGAATAGAGGCCCACTAGTTCTCGCACTTGAACACCCTGCTGATATGGCACCAGGAGCCATAGGTGTCCTTGCTTCATGTGTTTCTCTACGGATTCGAGAGTCTGTCGATATCAAGATTATTTCAGATTTGCTTGGCTTAAGTGTGATAACAACAGGGATGCACACGAAGGCCCGCATCTCTCCCAGAGAGTCTTCATTCCTGAGAATAATGGATGGACGAACAGCCCTCTTAGTACATGATGGAACCGAAACTTGCCAACCGATTCAGCTTGATGAATCACCGGACCTCACCAAGCCGGAGGCAGCTCAGGATATGTCACAGCGTATAGACCATCTAGTCCCAGCTAAAACTCAAGATATGTTATTACACGATAGGACTCTCTTAGACATGGTTGCAGCCGGGAGTACAGATCTTGCAAAGAGGGTTCTCAAACTTCTGGAAAGATACGAACCTCTAACCGAGGAAGCCGTCCGACGTTTTGTAGTTGCAAACGGAACTGAAGAGAGTCCGGATATTGAGGGTGTGATCGCAAGACTGGAACACGCAAGTATGATCCTTAGGGGTCATGAGAATCATGGGGGGGTTTCTTACACGAATTTCAGGATTACAATGAAGGGGTCCATGGCTTTACGCCAGACCGAGGAAGTGGTAGGTGCTAGTGCATGATAGCTGCAGCTGATGTATCCTCAAAGGTCGAGGAAATCATGGGCAAAGCAGGAATCAAACCTAGAGGAATCCAGAACCTAGCTATAGACAAGGGGCTTCTCCGTGGTAAGAGTATCATGGTATCAAGTCCCACTGGCTCAGGTAAGACACTTGTTGGCGAATTAGCTTTACTCCGTGCGGTGACATCTGGAAAGAAAGGGTTGTTTCTAGTCCCGCTTCGAGCATTAGCAGTGCAAGTGGGCCAAGTGCTCAAGGACAGATACGAAGTATTCGGTGTGATGATAGGACTCAGTACTGGAGATTTTCAGAGCTCAGGAGAAGAACTTGCAGAGAATGACATAATTGTTACAACCTATGAGCGGGCAGACTCACTGCTTCGCCGAAATGCAAGCTGGATGGGAGAGCTTGGAACTGTGGTGATTGATGAGGTACAGACCCTTGCTGACATTGGAAGAGGAGCTCGCCTGGAAAGCCTCATTATAAGAATGAGAAGACTACTATCAGACCTCCAAATCATTGCCCTCTCTGCTACCGTGGGTTCGCCTGAAGAACTGGCTGAATGGATGGGCTGTGAATTGGTCGAATCAGATGATCGACCGGTCCCTCTAATATGTAAAATAATGGTTACTGCGAACAAGAATCGAAGTCTCAAGAAACTAGTAATGACCACCGTGCAGGGTGATGGTCAAGCGATTGTATTCAACCGGACAAGAAGAGAAGCCGAGGCCCAGTCAATCAGACTCGGAGAAGATGTGGGACGACAATTCACCTCAGGTGAGAAGGATAAGTTAGATTTGGAACTCAAATCGCTCGAGAATGTCAACATCAACCTTCCTTCAGATATGAGAGCACTACTTCATGATGGCACTGCGTATCACCACGCAGGGCTTGACTATCAAACTCGAAGACTGGTGGAACGACTCTTCAATCAAGGACTCATCAGAGTGATCTGTGCGACCTCGACACTGGCTGCTGGCATGGATTTGCCTGCTCGGACTGTTGTATTATCAAACACGATGGCTCCTCAGAACTATCGAACATTTCTATCAGCAAACAATGTACATCAGATGTTAGGTCGTGCTGGGCGACCGGGTCGCGACAAAGTTGGTTTTGGAATTATCCTTGCTGGAAGTACAGGTGAAGCAGATAAGATCAAGAATCGATACTTTGATTCTTTTACTGACCAAGAAACTGGGAAAGAAACTCTCACACCTAAGCATGGCTCAATTTCCAGTATGTTGGGAGAACCAAGTTCAATGACAGAACAACTCCTTGTGATTCTTGACATGTTATCTTCTACCACATTAGAAGAGATTGAGAATGGGGTTCTTGGTGAATCGTTTCTGGTTCACTGTGCAGTAAGAGACTCCATGGCACCCATGAGAGTTCTGCAACTGGGAGAAATCTCTGCTGAGGCGGCTATTGAACGTCATGCACTAATTGACACGATTCATTCAGCTAGAAAGGGAGTACTTGGTGCAGCAAAGATCAGAGAGCAGCATGAGACCGTGATTGGAGGAATAATCACAGGTTATGGAGGTGGACAATACACCTGCAGATTCTCTGCAAGAGTTACACCTTCAGGGATTACTGAAGGAGCAATGTGTTCGTGTGGTCGCCCGATGACTGAGAAAGGAATTCTGTGTCATCATCTGGTAGCTTTAGGCATGATAGCTTCCAAAGAGCTTGGAACGCTTGCGGACTATGTAATTCCCCTGGCACTATCAGAAACCTCACCCATTGCTTTATTGATTCGGCTTGGTCTTGTCGAGGGAGATGTTTATGGCAAACTCAAGCCTACTAAACTTGGTAGGACCGTGAACAGATTGTACCTGAGTATCCCAACGGTTCGGGAACTACTCGCACTACTTCCAATGACTGAAGACACCACGCAGCTACTGTGGTTACTTCGTCATCTCGTATCACTCGAAAGCGGAAGTAACTTGGATGATTCATTTGATAACTTGATGGCTGCGTTAGCATCCACTGACATGTCAGTCAGACAGCTCGCTGATCAAATCGGAATAAGTATGGGCGATTTGTACGGCTTGTTAGAGTCCTCGAGGTGGCTGCTTCACTCGGTTTCGATTATTGCTGAGCTTGGGGGGCTCTCGAAGGTTTGTGGGATGTCGCGGAATCTCTTGGAAGCTCTAGACAGTCGATTCAATGATAGAGGGGGAGAAGAAGAATGACGAAGGAGGAGCAGATTAGATGACAATGGCAAAAGGAGAGGAGAAGGTAACTGAAGGTGAAGACCTTGAACAGGAACCCTCGACGAAAGAGAAGAAAGAACATGACATATCTGCCGCGCTGGAAGTGACTGGTCACTTCACAGTGAGATATCCAAATGGACTGACACTAGGAGTTAGATTAGAGGCAGTTCCAGGGACTCGTGGAGTTCACGTGGATGTCGTTTACGTGCTAGATCTTCGAGAGGCAGAGTTTGGTAGGAGCGGCTTGGCGATGCGAGCAGCGGTCCTTGAGAGTATCAATAGGTCACTACCCCGTGTACTCTGTGACGTAGGGCTAGAGGAGTTCATGAATGAACAGACTGTGTGGACTCCATGGGGACGTGTTCGTC
>JAGXOC010000173.1 GCA_019894665.1 Candidatus Thorarchaeota archaeon | reverse complement strand
TTAGTAGGACCTTTAGTTGCACTTGCAGCCATTGCCATAGCAATAACACTCTCGCTCTCATGGTTCACATGGGAAGGCAACGCTTTGAGTGATCTAGGCAATTACAATAATGGTCTGCATGCAGCCATTGTGTTCAATGTGGGCCTTGTTCTGACAGGGATACTGCTGTTGATTTTCACATACAGTTTCACCCGTTCAATCACGGATCTACCAACTAAGATTGGATTGATTCCTTTCTTCATTGCGCTGTGCTTTCTTATTGGGATAGGTGTGTTATCAGAGAACGCTGGTGACATTCATTTCACCGTTTCTTTGGGATTCTTCGGAAGTTTTCCATTTGCAATGTGGTTTGTAGGTCTTGGTTTCCTGAGATTCAGGAAACTCTGGTGGTTCTCTTTGATCTCAATCGTACTTCCGTTCTTCTCGATATACATGTGGACCTCATGGTATGGTGGTGTGTTCCCATTATGGACCGGGAATGCCATACCCGAAATCACCACGGCATTCACTGGAATTGGATGGCTTTGGCTCATTTGGCTACTCTATCACAAGGGTCAGCTGTCTATGATCACAGAGTGAAGTTGCCGAAGGTTGATATTCATTCACACGAATATGGGACTAAGATGGAGGGAGACTGCAATAGGAGCAGCAATTGATAGTCTGATACTCATATTGGAAATCGCGGTTATCATGACCATCGTTGTGATGGCACTTCTAGTATGGAGAGGTGTATTGTCCGGTAATCTAAGAAAAGGCATCTTCTGGAGGAAACCGCTACTCTTACCGGCTCTAGTCTTCTCAATTACATTGATCATAGCTATGGTATATGTTCCTCATCCAATATCAGCATACAAAGGACCAAATCAGATTAACAATCATGCGCCATATACGGGAACATTCAGTGTTTATGACCCTGGAGCCTACGAAGCTGAGGTTCAAATTCGAATAGCTAGAGTGCTGCTCTCAAATGAGCGTTTGGAGGTCCATGTTGAATTCGCCCAGGATGGCAACATTGTTGGAACGCTATTCATGAATCTGACAGATGATGACTTTGATATGTACGAGGGAGTGACCAGAAGCATAATAGTGTCGCCGGGACGTTATGACCTGATTATCAATGGAACACACTATATTGATGATGATTCGCAAGTAGTTGAGTTTCTCGATTTTAACGTGAACCAAGCTCTCACATCGATTTTCATTAACGAACTTGCTGTTTGGAGCACAATTCGTTTTGTAATTGGATTTGGTTGTTTCTTCCTGGTACTCGGTGGGGTATGCATCGACAGAGGTGATGCAAGAAAGGAGCGAAGATGGAGAGACAAGAAAGAAGGAGAGCTCTACAAGAAGTCGCGGCTAGGCTGGAAATTCGTTTGACCTATTCCTTTGACATTCCTCGAATCACAAGTTCAGCAAACTGCTTGCTCATCTCTATCTCCTTCCCAAAGGGAAAGAGTATCTGAAAGTGGGTGAATCCCATTTTGAACAGATGGTTATATTGAGCTGCAACCTCTTCTGATGAACCGGCCCAAGCGCCTGGAAGTGATGACTGTTTTTCCAGATATTGTTCTACGGAGATGCCCTGCTCCTGTGCTCTCTTTTTGTTGAAACTTAGAATCTCCTCTTCATTTTCTGTGATGAGGCAATAACCCAGGAATGTCTTTGTAATTTCGTCATAATCCCGATTGAAGTCTCTGCAATGCTGTTTTAGAGCCGTCAACAGACGTTCAAGTCTCTCAGTCCCCCATGGAGAGAAGTTACTCATATCTCCATACTTGGCTACCATTCGAAGGGTTCGTTTCTCTCCGTGACCCCCAATCAGAATTAATGGATGAGGTTTCTGGATTGGTTTTGGCGCAAAAACCGCGTCCTTCAGCTGATAGTAAACACCCTCGAAATTTGCACGGTCCTTGGTCCACAATGCAAGGATGACCTGAAGTGCTTCTTCAAGTCGGTCCATTCTCTCTTTTAGTGATGGGAAGGGATAACCATATGCCCGATATTCAACCTCTTTCCAACCAGCCCCGATTCCTAAGATGAGGCGTCCGTTTGAAATCATGTCCAGTGTGGCTGCAATCTTTGCAAGCATCGCAGGATGTCGATAGGAGTTACTAGTGACCAATACTCCAAGCTGCATCTTTGAGGTCTTTGCTGCAAGAGCAGTGAGCAAGGTCCAAGCTTCAAGACTGTTTGTTGTCACGGAGTCTAGATCTTAGAAGAAATGATCACAGGTCCACACTGAATCGTACCCCAGCTTTTCTGCATTCAGTGTGATGTTCTCAATTGTTTTGTAGTCAAAGCCAAAGAGTGGCTCGAAATGGATACCAAACTTGGGATGCATATTGAAATCCTGATTCGTAAACCCGGTGTGCCTGAAAAGCCTTCTCTCAACTTTCAAGCAAAATAGAATGCATACTATAGAAACAACTAATACACTGAGAGTTCAGCCAAATTCAGCTCAGCAGGTGAATCACATAATGTCGGATGATGCGCATCTACCAACGTCTTCAAGTTATAGATGGGTTATCCTGGCACTTGCATGGTTAGTCTATTTTGCATTCGGGTTAGTCCTTGCATCAATCCCTCCACTTGTGAACATCATAGCTTCAGACCTTGCATTAACCTACGCAGAAATGGGGGTTATTCTGGGCGGCGTTATTGTGATGTACATACCTCTTGCTTTGCCAATAGGTGTAGGGATAGATCGTTTCGGGCAGAAGAGAATGATTGCATTAGGATTGCTTATGGTGGCAACTTCAGCAATTCTTCGTTCATTCGTCTTCAGTTTTGAATCACTCTTTCTTGCTGTGCTACTATTCGGTCTAGGTGGTCCACCAATCTCAGTTGGTCTTGCAAAAGTGGTGGCTTCGTCTTTTGAAGGGAGAGAACGAGGACTCGCATCAGGGATATACATGACTGGTGCAGTAGTTGGTTCAGCATCAGCACTTGCATTGACAAATGCCCTCGTTCTACCAATGGTTGGCACATGGCGCAACGTCTTTTCCTTCTATGGAGTCATTGGATTCCTCATAGCATTTTGTTGGATTCTACTTGCACGGGATTCAATTAAGATTCCTGAGCAGGTCAACAAACGTCTTCCTCTAAAGCAGATGATTCAATCTCTTCTTGGTAACAAGTATGTCTGGATGGTGGCCATCATTGGTTCATCCTCATTTCTTGTCTTTTACGGCTTTGGTAATTGGTTACCAACTCTTTTGGAGGAAAAGGGAATGAGTCCCGTCGATGCTGGATTGTTCGCATCAATTCCGACTTGGCTTGGTCTCATAGGGAGTGCAATTATCCCAGGAGTCACCAAAGCTGGTTCCAGGCGACCAATAATCGTGGCTTTACTACTGATCGAGGGTGTTTTCATCTACGCCATCGGAATCACGTCTGGTTCCTTCCTCTTAGTTTCAATAGTCATCTACGGTGTCGTCAGTGGTGCGGTTATGCCACTTATGTTGGTGGTCATGATGGATCTGCCCGAGGTCGGAGCTGAGTACACTGGGATTGCTAGTGGTCTTTTCTTTTCAATAGGAGGGTCTATGGGCTTTATCGGACCAATTCTGGTGGGATATCTAACAGACCTGACTAGCAGCTTCCTACCAGCTTTGATTCTGCTAGCTCTTGTAGTTGAAGCAATGATTGTGCTCACACTGTTTCTGAAAGAGAATTGAATCTCAACGTTGGATTAAATGAAGTGTGCAGATTTGTTAGATGTATAATACCTCAATTCGGTAGT
>JAGXOC010000172.1 GCA_019894665.1 Candidatus Thorarchaeota archaeon | reverse complement strand
TGGTAATGCGTATTGATGATGTAGTTGAGTTGAGGAATGAAGAGATGAAAGGTCAATATGTACCCGTATTGACTTTTAATTTGGATAAAGAGAGCCGCGACTTGCTTGAGTCCGTTGGTGAAACGGTTGACTCACACTATGCTGACCTCAGGATGCTTTGGCTTACTGCATATGGGTATGAAGTGTTGGCTAGCATGAAACTGCGAACTACGTGCGAGATGAAAGTCTTCTCAAAGGTTGCGAGCGCACTGTCAGCACTCGGTTTCGATATCAAGACCATGCCAGAATCAGAAGTCTATTCGATTATCGGCTGGAGAAATCGCAGAGTCCTTAGGAAACATGGAATCGAATCACCGGAGCCAACAATCAAAGTACCAGAACATATTTCCAGTGAAATGATAGAATATATCTGGCAACTCGCAGAGTTCCGAAATGAAATCTAGAACTGCCTAGTTTACATAGCAATTGTCACAGGTTCTCAAAGGTCCAATCAGTAGCATAGCCATTCCCTAGGAATACTCTTAGTTCCGCAAAGGATGTGAAACCGTATTTCTTGTACACCTTGCGGCAAGCTCTCATGAACGTCAAAAGGTCCTTTCTAGTATAAACCTCGAGAAAGTCCTCGTTCAGATGGTTTGGTTCAATCTCTTTCATGGCAGCAATCAGAGCATGGTCGAAGATGATGAAGTCGCCCTTTGTGGCGATTGCAAGAAACCAAGATGCGTATATTTTTCCGACACCTGCTAGTTTCCACATTGCAGCAAGTCTATCATTTTCTGATTTTTCATCATTGAAGAGAACGGTCAGTGCGACCTTAATCCTTTCAACTGAATTTCCCTCAAAAATAGGTTCTAGGACACCACTTCTCATCAAAGGTAATCCTCGTAAGTAAGGGAACATTTGTTCCTGGAATTCGTCATTAGGCAATTTCATCAAATTCAATATTTCTTTGCGAGCAGATTTCTCCATCTCAAGCTGAATATTGACATCATCGTAGATCCAATGGTTTCTGAACTTCTCAAGTGCCTCTTTGACATCTGCCATGATTACTACTCCCACTAGCCGTGAGTGTCTGAACAAGATAAGGATTGTCCGAACTAACGACTACTCCCAGTGAGTCGTTGGGGTCCAGAAAACTAGCGTTGAACACAGTCGTTATTTTCTAATAGTGGATTGTGATTCTATCAGTAACGTGAACTGAGACTTAAGGAGACAGATAATTTGGAATTCAAAGACAAAGTTGCCATCGTAACTGGTGCAGCGCGAGGGATTGGTGCGGCTACAGCATGGACATTTGCAAAGAGAGGAGCGACAGCAGTCATTGTGGATATCAATGGCGAAGGGGCTCAAAAGGTCGCAGCTGATATTCAGGCAAAGGGATTCAACGCGATTGCCTTCACAGTGGATGTTTCGAATACGGAAGCTGTCGATGCCATGGTGGAAGAGGTGTTCCAGAAATATGGACACATTGACATCCTTGTCAATAATGCCTACATTTCAGGAGGATATGCGATAGTTACTGAGACTTCTCAAGAAACTTGGGACAAGGTAATCGCTGTGAACCTGACAGGTTCGTTCAACTTCGCAAAGGCCGTTGCCAAGAAAATGATACCACAGAAATCGGGGAAGATCATCAACATATCTAGTGGCGCTGGAACCAGTGGAAGTCTTTCTTCAGGTGTACAATATCCTGCAAGCAAGGCTGGTATCATTGGATTGACCCTGGGTCTGGCTGGAGATCTAGCTCCTTTCGGTATCAATGTGAACTGTATCACTCCAGGGTTGATTCGAACATGGGAACCTGAAGAAATGGCAAAGCAGGCAACTGGATGGACCTTGGAAAAAGTTGAGAGCTACATCGCAGTAGAAGTACCACTGAAGCGAGTCGGTGAACCTGAGGACATTGCTGAAACTGTAGTGTTCCTAGCTTCCAAGGCTGCAAGCTATATTGTTGGTGAAGTCATCAATGTGGATGGAGGAGGCGTGATTGATTCAGTTGCAAAAAGGGAATCTCTTCTGGGATTCTAATGAGCTCTACCTTGCTAATCATTGCGAAACACGATAAATGGAAACTCCCATGGGACTAATCATGGGACTTTCCTAAGCTATCTAAATCAGATACATAGAGCCCTCGAAATCACTTTCCGTATCAGAACCAATCGTTGCCAGCTGGTAAGCAGGTTGCACCATTTCCATTAAGCTCTTCTTCGTCAAGCGAAACGGAGCCCCAGTCTGGACCTCCTTAGCGAAGGATTCATAGAACCATCAAGGGGTAATAGGGCCCGATGAAAGATTGAGGTTTCTCACGATATGAGAAAGTGTTCTAATCGAAACGCGAACCGCATATATTTGGTTTGGTCAAAGTAATCATTAGATAAATATTTGATTGTGATTTTCAATCTAAAATGTTGTTTCGAGTGCCAAGTCTTTTTTCCTTTCATGTGTAGATACGCTTGAAGATCCGTGGTTGGAGGTTGAGTATACGCTGCTAATTCTTGAAATTGAAGGAATAACATCAATCGAGCTTACGACTTTGCTTAATAATATGAGAGAGAGGTGGAACTCCACTCGATTATATGGGAGAATGTTCGATCCTGCCTTTCACACATCTCCTGAGGATCCCATGTGGATGTATGTCTTCACTCTTTGGAGGACCTGGACTGAAGGGATACGCAATCTTATTCTAATAATTGAGTTTGATGACTCTAATCAATCGTGTAGAATTCAGATTATCGGAAAAAACCTGAAAAGGTATAATATGGTTTTAGCGAGTGAGAAGCTAGAAACAGAAGTAGCGAAGTTTCTCACACAATATCTGTCCTAATACTGAGAGCATATCGATAGTCTGTGTGAATCATCTCAGTTTGTGAATTGATTAATAAGATTTCAACACCCAGTTAGTGTTGCGAAAGAATGTGAAGACCGCGTAGTAGCATTAACTCCAGATTGTAGTGACGCATGGACCTACCTCAATCATATTCATCGCAGTGAAGGAGAGCATGTTTATGCGTGGGAAAGGAGTCAACTTGATTGCAGGTTCACTGGTGTTTAGTCTTATTCTGGTAAACTTCATACCTGTTCTCACCTTCAATGCTCATTATAGTAATTCAATCATTTTTCTTTCCAAACCTGAAAGTCCACGTTTACTCCATGCGTATACCCCACATGACCCGATTACCATTGATGGTGATAGTAACTTTAGTGACACTGCTCTAGCAGAGGGCTGGGCAGGTAATGGATCGGCAGAATCTCCGTATGTAATAGATGGGTTGGAAATAGACCGAAATGGTGGAGCTGGTCACGGCATCAATATTACCAACACGCGGGTCCATTTCATCATTAGCCATAGTAACTTCACTGGTGCCACTGTAAACCCCGGCTCTGGTATCTACCTCAACAACGTCAGTTATGGAGTCCTCCTCAATAACACTTGTACCTCCAACAGAAACGGTATCTACCTCATTGATTCCAATTTCAACACTCTGGCAAATAACACATGTACTGGAAATGTAATTGGGATTTACATGTACGACTCTGATTTCAACACAGTTTCAGACAATGACTGCAGTGGTAACTCAAACTACGGTATGCTTCAGTACTACTGCGATTCAAACGTATTCCGCAGGAACATATGCAGCAATAATGGAATTGATGGGATTCATGCACAATACGCAGTTTCCAACATCTTCAACAATAATACGTGCAATGGAAATGGTCGCGATGGCATCAGAGTGTGGTATTACCCCCGGGG
>JAGXOC010000171.1 GCA_019894665.1 Candidatus Thorarchaeota archaeon | reverse complement strand
ATCACGACCACGCTCTTTGAGGACATGGGTCGGATGGGTGTGTCATGTGGTGGCTTCAACATCGAGGATGTCGAGATTCCGAAGCACTATATGTGCGGTGAGCCCGGTAGGGGCTTCTATCAAGCCATGGAAGGTTTTTCCGCAGCGAGGGTCTTAATAGCTGCCACCTGTCTTGGTGCAGCCCAAGCTTGCTTTGACATAGGAGTTGACTACGTGAAGCAGAGAAAGGCGTTCGGTCGACCACTCGCGGCCTTCGAGGGCATTCAGTTCGAGGCAGTTGACTCATGGATGGCACTTCAGGCAGACAAGCATCTCACCTATCATGCAGCCTGGATGATGGACGAGGTCTATGGCAAGGGTAACAAGAACTACACTAAGCTCGACATCGCCCGATACACTGCTGCTGCTAAGTACAAGGCACCGCATGACGCTCTGGATATCATTACGAGAGCGATGACCTGGCACGGAGCCTTCGGTTACTCCAAGGAGTGTCCACTCGAGGCTTCATATCGTGGTGTTCGTTCCTACACTGTCGGTGCTGAGGGTGGTAGTCATATTCAAAAACTCGTCCAAGCTAGGGAGATATTCGGACCTGAATTTCTACCATATCGACAAAAACAGCAATTCGATTAGTTACAGTTTATGGAGGGTTATTTCTCCCTCCATTCTTCCTTTTTTCCCGTCCCAAGACAAGTCTGCGTACATCGCGAGCATCCATTGAATATCCATACTTGTCAAAGACCTTCTCCCCGATTCCTCCATAGGACATCCCTTTCTGACGAAGGTCTTTCATGAAATCGATTTCATCCTGTAATGGTGGATTGGATTTCCAAGAGTTTCTCCTTGATTCTATCATCTGAACAGTCTTCTCAAGTGCTTCTTGTCTTTCAGTTGCGTATTTGAAAGGAGGAATCTTCTCTGACCTGAGTATCTGCCGTGCAGGCAAGAGAAACAGATGTAGTTTTTAATTCCATTTCGAGAGAGGTGAATCCTTTCTCAATCTTTTTTTGGGGGGCTGTGAAAACGACATCCACGAACATCAACACTCATATCCAAGTTCCACACTCTACACTTGTGGAGTATGAATATATTGCAGGAGTTTGATGTAGCGATTGCCTCGATTCTAGTAGCATGCGCTAGCGTGGTCATGGCTTCAGTGCTGGCTGTCATTCAACTAAGACATCAGAACGAAACGAGACAAGCTCAGTTCTTTATGGACATATACGACCAATTCTACAATCCGGAGTGGCATAAACGCTGGATGGAATTGGTTTATGTGGTTCAAAAAGAGGACCTGGTGGATTCGGATGGAATACCTACATTCCTCAAGGGAGAAATTGACAAATATGTTGAAGCCAGTTCTTTGGCATCGTTCTTTGAGGGGATAGGGTTGCTTGTTAAGAAGGGACTCATTGATATCAACCTCGTGGCAGAACTGATGTCATCTCCACTAATCTGGGTCTGGGAGAAAGTCGAAGATGTGGTAATGAAAACAAGAGAAGTTACGGGACGACCACAGATCTATGAGTGGTTTGAGTATCTATACAATGAAATACAAAAGATTCCTTCGCGACAAAGCTAGCTCACATCTCAGGAAATTTCCAACCCTTAAATCAAATATCGTCATGGCACGTGAGATATTTGGACCTGAGTTACTGCCGTACAGGCAAGAGAAACAGATGTAGTTTCAATTTCAAAAAGGATTAATTAGCACCCCTTTTTTCCTTCTTCATATTTTTCCATCTCAAGATCATTCTGAATCTCCCAATAGACTAATTAGAATCAATTCTTCACATTAATTGTAGGAGTAAAGGGAGTGTATTTACAATGAGATACATTATTCGATTTGGAGGAATCGTCATCGTTCTGTTGATTCTTCTATCAGCACAAAATCCCACTACAGTAGCCATACAAAACCAGATAGGACTGAGTTGTGCCACACTAAACACTGGTGACATGAGTATAGTTCCTTTAGATGCCTTGGTTGAATCAGATCCATTGGTCATTGATGGCAATGATGATTTGGCATCCCAGGGATTTCCCGGTGCTGGTACTGAGGAAGAACCATACATCATCGAGTACCTGCATATCAACCTGAATGAAACTCCAGCAGATTCAGCAATTCAGATCCAAAACACAACTCATCACTTCGAGATTCATCACTGTGTCTTTGAGGGAGAGATAGATACAGATTCCACTGAGCACGAGTTCTATCGTGGAGCGGGGATATTCCTTGATCGGGTTGCAAATGCTCGCATCCACAACAACAGTTTCATACTCACAGGGATTGCAGTTGATATCTTCGGCTGCGAAAATCTCACTATCGAATCCAACTACTTGCCAGGAGTTATCTCTGAATTCGCAAGTGTTGGTGGGATATTGATGGGGGAGAGTGGTGTTATGCTCGGAAATGGGACTGTTATCTATAGGAACAATAGAAATGTGGAGGTAAGAAACAACCGCATTGAAAACTGCGCTGGAGGAATCAGCTGCAGGTGGGGAGAGAATTTTGACATAAGCGGGAATGTGGTCGTAAATGGTTCAGGTATTAAATTACACAACATCAATCAAAGTGTGATCATGAGAAATGTTGTCGAGCACGGAGGATGGGGTGTCTTCTTATACAATGTACGTTTGAGCTTGGTCACTGAGAACAACCTGACACATTGTAGCCTTGCAGGTATCTATATGCTCGATGGATTCAACTGCATAATACATCAAAACATCTGTGCCGACAATGGAGAAGGGCTTGAACGTGGGTCAGAGGGAGGGATTACTCTCTCAGGAGCTTCTCATGTCAATGTCACATGGAATGAGCTGACTGACAATATTCGGAATGCGCTAGATACTGGTGAGGATAATATTTTCCAGTATAACTATTGGTCAGATTACAATGGCACGGATACAAATGGTGATGAAATTGGTGATGTCCCATACGAGATTCCGGGAACTGCTGAGAACACAGACCCCTTCCCACGGGGACCATTTACAACATCTGAACCAGACCTCAGTCTGTTCATATTGGTTGGAATCGGTGCAATAGGTGTTGTTGTCATTGTAGTTGTTGTTTCCATCATTAAAAAGAGATGAAAAAGATCGTCATGGCACGTGAGAACTTTGGACCTGAGTATCTGCCGTACAGGCAAGAGAAACAGATGTAGTTTCAACTTTCAAATCGAGAGAGGGTCTTCCTCTCTCACTCTTTCTTTCTTTCCCTTCTTCTGAGTTAGATTCTTTGGTCCCCAATAGGCAATGACAAACAAGACAATAGCAGTGGTAAGAATATTCACAACGATAAACGCAAAATCAGTCGTAAGACTAGGATAGTAGAAGTGGATTAGAAATATTGGTACAAAGTTCACACAGAGGTTCAATGTGGTATGAAAGATCAGAGCAGTGAGAACACTGCCATTTGTGTTGTTATATAACCAGGTAAACAGGATTGACACCATAACAGTCAACCACAAGAAAAGCCAGAAAGACCATCCAGCTTGTGAGGTGCCTGCAGTGTAGAAGAATGGAAGATGCCAGAACCCCCATACAATTCCGAGAACTACACTTGAGATGACTGCAGTGTATCTGTAGTTTTGAAAACTTGTCTGTAATCTATCCAGAGCGTATCCTCTCCAACCAAATTCCTCAGCTACAGCAACACCAAAGAAGAAGTAGACAAACTGCAAAGGAAATCTGTTAAGAAATCTCATGAGGTCAAGAGCGGGAACAATCTGGACTAACCCAACCATGAAATAGGACACCAGAAAAATCACCGGTATTAAGAAGATGAG
>JAGXOC010000170.1 GCA_019894665.1 Candidatus Thorarchaeota archaeon | reverse complement strand
CCTCAAATCGTAGGAGTTTGAAACGATGTATTAAGGATACCGCGAAAAAACAGAGAAAGGAAAAGTGATTATTGCTAGCAAGAATCCATTATTCTCATCCCAGCCAGCCGGGCAGATTCAATAGCGCGACTGCTCTCGCGTACAGAACCACGTCCATTCATTCCCGGTGCAATCACGGTCTCGATGTACTGCATCCCAAGGTAATTACAGATATCCTTGATCATGCCAACTGTGTGTCGAGCATAGTGATCATCTTTGCCGCCCATTGGAATTGCTGCGATAATCTGTTTACCTTGGAAATGTCTTTGGTCAACGCCATACCATCTGTCTAGGAATGTTTTGAACTGTGCCGTAGGACCCCACCAGTAGATGGGTGTACCCAGAATCCAGACATCGGATTTCTCCATCAGAGACACTAGCTTTTCCATATCGTCCTCATGGATGCATGAACCTGTACGTCGACAAGCATTGCAAGCCTGACAGGGAGCAATGTCTAGTTGAGTCAGTATGACCTTGTCCGACGAAGCCCCCCGTTCAACGGCAGAAGCAAGTATGGTGTCCACTAGGGTCTCAGTGTTTCCTCCAATCCGAGGACTGCCGACTATCCCGAGAACATGTTTGTTTTCATAGGGCACCATATCGTACCTCTCCGTTGTGTTATTCTGCGACATTCTAAGTTCTACTCATCCCTGTGTACAAAGAAAACCTCGAACTCTTCAATTTCTTATACACTACATCCATTGTGTTTCTCCTCTTGAATCAGAGATAGCGAATATTCTATTTCGCCTCAACTTGGTAAGCCATGAAGAGCTCGAATTCATCTAGTTCTGGTTGAATTCCGGCCACACCACTAGCCACAGCACCTTCAGTTGAAAAGCCAAATCCAACTCTAATTGGAGTGTCTTCCCAACCAGCATTCTTCACTTCTTTCGCGATCTCTAGTACTAGTCTCTTCCAGGCGTAGTTGTAGCCTGGACGAATAGCAGTGAATCGCATCAGAACTCGTTCCTCATCTCCAAATAGAAACAGTCCGTCCGGTTTTAGCTTAAGAGCTGCGCTTGCTGCGACGACCTTGTCTCCATCAAGTACGAGCACCGCGTGACCATCCTTCAAGACTCTGTTCTCAAAGTAGTTCCTGAATCCATCTTCATCAGGGAACGCCCGCTTTAGCTGGTCGTCAGAAAGTGCCACTTCTGTCAGGAGGTCTATATCATCCATAGTAGCTGGTCGACTCGTCAACGACGCAGCTTTTCCTTCGAGTTTCTTAGAAGCCATTTTTCCTACATCAAGGTCGCTTGAATAACGATAGGCTCGTTCCGTTTCCTTGAATCCTCGCTTTTCAAAGAATTTGATCTGGTCCTTCGCAATTTTAGATGTCAGAACGATACCGGTGTTTATCTTTTTGAGTTTCTTTTCCTTCTTGAGATAAGTGAACAACTCGTCAAAGACCTTCTCTTTAGCTTCCCCGGGGCAATCTGGTAATGACCAAGGGTACCCAATACCGCCTTCCTCTGGATTATCATCATGAATCCAAGAGGTAATATATGCAAGAGGATCACCCTCTTTCGTCAAAACATAACGAGTGGAATCTTCACCTCGCTGAATATTCCTTGGCTTGATATCTTCAGGTCTGGCAGGGAGACCTGATACTCCAGTGTATATCTTCGCTTGAACTTCTTCTAATCCTTCATCAGGATTCCATTTCTTGTAAACAACATTCATCTAAATTTCTCCTCTAGTTGTTTTGCAAAAGCAAATTGCATGACCATTAATGGTTTAGGTAATAAACCTTCTTCATTATGATGCTTGAAAAGACACACTTATATTGCACATTGGTGTGGTATGTAAACTATCTGTAAGGTTGTTCAATCAGTGTGAGTCAGGTTTAGTGATTATAATGGAAATTCAACACTACAAGAGTGAAGTCACTGATCCAAAGCGTATGGTGAATCCCATCGATGCAATCCATGAAAATTGTAGTCGTCTAGATTATGTCTTAAAGTATATTGGACAACTTAAACCAAAAAGAGTCAACGATTACGTGATAGCCCTTGAGAAGCGACTTCGTGAGGACGTTAAGGACTATCACATAGAGTACTCAAGCATAGAGCTTGATAAGTTATTGAAAGATTGTACCCGGTTGAACAGATATCCAGAACTCCGAGAACTGATGATTCAATTTACTATCTACAAGCTTAACTTGCCTGGGGATTATCAACCGGAATCAAAGGAGATCGAGATCTCACTCATGGATTGGCTAAAGTCAACCAATGTCTTTCGCTATTATAGAGTGAAGGCAATCGTGGACATCATGAATAGGGAAGAAGCCATAAACCTCTGGAAAGAGATGGTCTTTCGATCAACTCAGGATTCCTTGAAGAATTCAGACGAAGAAATCCACCCACCAATCAAAGAGATTACTGAGGGTTGGAAGAAAGAGGGAGAGAGAGGCGAAAGCACCTTAGAGCTAATTGTTGTTAGCTACGATGACAACAAAGTGGCACTCAGATTTGACAAGTGTCCAGTGTTCGATTCTGTAAAGGATCTTGAAGATCGAGAGATTGCTTATCTCTCATACTGTTGGACAGGTCAACCCGAGCAAGAGTTGAATCAACATTCCAGAAGAAAAAACACCCCTCAGACCCTCTATCAGGCTGAATATTGTGTTGAGTTCTATTGGAACAATGATGTTTATCCAAATGCAGATCCACCTTCAGTTGAGTTTTGGAATGAGATAGCAGAAAATCAGCGGCCATCCTAGACTAAGCTGTATTGAGCGCTAGCTCAGGTTTTTTACATCTGAATCAGCGTATACACAAACACAATCAGAAACACGATGAGGAAGACCGTGATCATTATACCCAATGTTCTAGAATACCCTTCAGGGGTAAATTGTGACTCCCGATCCATTTTCTTAACAAGAGGGAAGAGTTTCCCATAGAATGTTGAAATTGATAGCATCAAAGCCTAGAGACCCAATAGTTGGACCAACGGAGTACCAAAGAGAAGAATCACTGTCAATAAGGATAGAAAGATCAGTTTCGTTCCAGCAATCCAGTTCACCAGATATTTGATAAAATCATGCATTTCTGGATCACTCTTTGATTTTTCCCAGGCCTTGAAAACACCCACACTGTTTGCCATCTTGGAATCTTTTCTGAAATACAGGGCGAGAACGTTTGAAAATTCTAAGAGCATGAACACTGCTATGACAATGACAAGTAGACTCATTATACCCCTCGGCCGCATTATGCGTCATAAATAGCTAGCTGTCACTCATATTGGTATCAAAGGAAGAAAAGTGGAAGGTGCGGTTTCATTTACAGAGACCACTAGGAAACCTCCTGCACCTTCTGTATGGTGACTTTTGAGGATATTACTCGGGAATCCACTTAGGAATAAGTCGTGTTGATTCAAAATCTAACCTAGCTTCTTTTAGCTCGTGACCAAGGCGGATGTAGTCCTCATCTTTTCGAAGCCTTTCAACCGTATTCTTGTAGTCTGCTTCGTCCTTATACCTGGACATATAGAAGAACTCATCTTCAGCATCTGCATTTGTCCAGAAACCCACGATGTCCACTTTGTTTCTCTTGTAGATCTCCTCAAATTGCAAGCGTAATTTATCTAATTCCTCGGTGTTTTTTGCTTTTGACCGATATAACATGTACAGTCCCATGATAATCACTGAAAGTTCACAATAGTTAATTCCTTTTAAGAGTATCGATGCATGTTGGAAAGTTAATTTTCTGTATTACGAGTCATCACTTATTGATACTGTCGGCAAAGGCTAAATCAGATG
>JAGXOC010000016.1 GCA_019894665.1 Candidatus Thorarchaeota archaeon | reverse complement strand
GGTTTAATCTTTGATACAGCAACTGGGATGTCTTCAGCTTGGGATACATCAGAGCTTACAATTCTTCGTATCTCACTTGCTCCCTGAATGTCTGTGAATTGGAACTGCTGCGTCACTCCACTTACGGCTGAAAGCAAAATGGATTTTGTAGAAGATGTTTGAACAATCCAAAATGGAAAAGATACAGTGCTTAGACTAACGATTCTAGGATTTCCAACTTTTCGCGATTCTGCTGAAGTAAGTGCAACGGCTAAACCAACACTATCCGGTTCAGTTTCGACCCTTGTGCCTACTCGATTGTACAAATAGTTTAGAGATAGATTCCTGACCACAAAACTCACCAATCAAGAGAAACTGAGGACATAGATGCAATTATGCTTTTCTAAAAACTTTGAAGCAACTCCCTGGGTTTCTTCTAGTTTTACCATTCAAACAGAGTTTCTCGCTCTTGCATATCTGTAGATGTGCCTTATTTTTGAGCTTGGTATTTCAATGATGTATTTGTGAAGCATTTCTCTTCATCAAATCCACCATTACAGCTGCTGCTAAACCCTCGACCACAGGAACAGCCCGAGGCACAATCGATGGGTCGTGTCGTCCTGTAATCTGAATCGAGGTTTCTTCCATCTTCTCAAGATCCACTGTACTTTGCACTTTTGAGATACTGGGAGTTGGTTTGAATGCTACACGAAATACAATTGGTGCGCCATTTGTAATTCCTCCAAGAACACCTCCAGAATCGTTCTTGGACCACTGAATACCCCCATCATCAATTACTGGAGAGTCATTATTTTCAGAGCCGCGTTTTAATGATCCCCCAAACCCTGAACCAAATTCAATTCCCTTCACTCCGGGAATACTGAAAATGGCGTGGCTGATAACACTCTCTACTGAGTCAAAGAGCGGTTCCCCGAAACCAGCTGGTACACCGAGGATTCTACATTCAACAATTCCCCCTACTGAATCACCTTCTGCCTTTGCCTGCTCTACCTCTGCCTTCATTTCTGAAACTGAATCAATATCTGCGCACCGAATGGGATTTTGATAGACATTTCTTCTAATGTCTTCAGATGAGACCTCTTTCTCCATCCTAACCTTCCCTACTTGTACAACATGCGCAAGTACCTTAATCCCATGTTCATCAAGTACTTGTTTCGCTATTGCCCCTGCCATCACAAATGCAGCAGTCATTCTTCCAGAGAAGACACCACCACCACGATAGTCATTGTACTCACTATACTTGACTCGAGCAGTATAGTCTGCATGACCTGGTCGTGGAATGTGCCGAATCTCCTCATATGACGATGAGTCTACATCCGTATTGGGAATTGTCATTGTTATTGGTGCACCAGTAGATTTTCCTTTGAAGACGCCGCTACGAATAGTGACCTGGTCCTTCTCAGATCTTGAAGACACAAGATGACCGCTTCCAGGGCGCCGTTTGTCCAGTTCCTGTTGAATCATCGATGTATCGATCAGGATTCCTGGAGGAACCCCCTCCACAACAACTCCAATGCTTTCTCCGTGACTTTCGCCGTATACATGTAATTTGAAGTCTTTACCAAATGTGAATGTCATTCTCTCATTCTCCTCTCACTGTTTTCTGGTCAAGTTCTACATCTGCACCAAGTGATTGTATATGCTCTATGAAATCAGGATAACTTTTCGTAATGCACTCCACCCCTTCAATCACTGTCGGACCTTTAGCAATTAACCCTGCAATGGAGCATGCCATCGCAATGCGATGGTCCTGGTGCGAATCTGTAGTAGCTCCTTTCAGCGGTGTTGGACCCTCAATGATTATTCCATCTTTCGTCATCTCAATTTTAGCGCCCATCTTCCTGAGTTCAGTTGTCGTTGTAACCAATCTGTCACTCTCCTTTAATCGCAATCTACTTGCATTGAAAATCCGGGTGCGCCCACTGGCTTGACTACTCAGTACTGCTAGGATCGGGACTAAGTCTGGAGTGTTCGAAACGTCTATGTCCAATGGTCGTGGGTCCGAACGATTGACGGTATAACCGCCCTTAGAGATGTCTACGGATACTCTCATTCTTTGAAGAAGAGAAATGATCTGTGAATCTCCCTGTTTTGATTCTGTATCTAAACCAGTGACCCTAACTCTCCCGGTTAGTGCTCCTGCAACCAAGAGAAATGCGGCTGAAGAATAGTCTCCGGGGATTTCGAAGCTCGTTTCTATGTAATTCTGTTTTCCGGAAATTGAAATTTGATTCCATTGCTTTGCAGGTTCAGCCGTGACACCGAACCGTTCCATAACCTCAATGGTCATCTCAACATATGGTTGTGATTCAAGCTTGGTTGTTATTTCGATTATCGATTCATTCTCCGCTTTCGAACAAGCAAATAGAAGACCACTGATGTATTGAGATGAGATATCCCCTCGAATTCTAACAATACCACCATCTATTCCTCGACTATTTACCTCAATTGGTGGTTTTCCATCACCTCGTATTGAAGAGGCGTTTACTCCAAGTTGACCGAGCGCGTTCAGTAATTCTGTCATGGGTCTCGCTTGCAATGACAGGTCTCCTGTGAGAACACATCGTCCTTTGGTTAAGGCGGACAATGCGGTGAAAATCCTCAGAGTGGTTCCCGAATCACTGCAATCCATTTCGGATTGTGGTGCAAGAAGTTGTTCGCGTCCAGTTATCGTAATGTCCTCTAGGTCGTCAATCTGTGCACCCATCATCTTGGAGATACGCAAGGAGGCATCTGTATCATCACAGAAGAGTGGATTTGATATCTGTGTTTTTCCTGGAGATAGGAGGCCGCATACTATTGCTCTATGTGTATAACTCTTAGAGGGAGGCGCTTGAACGTCACCTCTCAGTTCTGATTTCTGTATAATTGCTCTCAGAGAACCACTCTCCTAATTATCTCCTCAACGGCATTCTTTGTGCTCAAGGCATCTGTCTCAATTGCAAAGTCCATTGCTGTTTCATATAATATTCTTCGACTATCGAGAAGAGACTTGATTCCGGTTTCAACATCATTCTCTGCGACATTCAATAGCGGACGAAGACTGTTCGAACCAGTTCTCTTTACGATGGTTTCAACTGATGCCTTCAGTAATATCACAATACTATTCATCCTAATCATGTCGACATTTGAAGGTGAGAGGACCACTCCACCGCCAAAGCTAATTACAGCAGAATCATTTTCACAGACTTCTTTCACTATTCTTGATTCAAGTTTGCGAAATGATTCCTCTCCCTCCTCAAGGAAAATCTGAGAGATTGTTCTTCCAGCTGCACTTTCAACAAGTGTATCGGTGTCAAAGAACTTCCTTCCGGTCAAACTTGCTAAGGCTCTTCCAATTGTTGTCTTTCCTGTACCCATGAAGCCAATCAGTCCGATGTTTTTTGTAGTACCTCGTCCCATTTTACTACCCTCCCAGTGCTTGAATCACGGCGCTTCTCATGACCTCAATTGGTGGTTTCTTTCCAACCCATAATTCAAGGGCTTCAGCACCTTGATGGACTAGCATTCCTATTCCATCAATAATCAAACATCCGACTCGTTCCGCCTCTTGGAGGAGTTTTGTTCTACGAGGATTATATACAAGATCTACAACTACCATGTCACTATGCAAGTTCTTGCTTCCCAGTGGGGTTTCAGTGACAGAGTGGCCGACCATTCCAATCGGTGTGCAATTAACCAAGAGGTCCGTTTCATTGAAGTCGAACTCAGCTGTATTCGTCGGTCCAACGTGCACATCGCAAGTTCCCTGAGTGTTTAAATTTCTAACGAGCTCCTCTGCTCTTGCCAATGAGCGATTCAGTACATTCAGTCCAGCAACCTCATCATTGACTAGTGCATACCCAATAGCTCTGGCAGCACCTCCTGCACCAAGAATTGTTGCGTGACGACCTTTGAGAGATACTCCATATTCCTTGAGCGATTCAAGGAACCCTGAAACATCGGTATTGCAACCTGCTACTCTATCCTCAGACCTATAGAGTGTGTTCACAGAGCCTACAGCAGTTGCTTCCTCAGAGACCTCCTCAAGATAGTTCATGATATCAGTCTTGTAGGGTGTTGTAACGTTTGCTCCTTCCAATGATCCTTCCCGAATCGACTGCACACAGGTTTGAAGTTCATGAGCACGCGTTGGTTGAATGTCATACCTGTAACTACTGTCAAGACCCATTTCATTGAGGGCTGCATTATGCATCACTGGACTTAGGGAATGGCCAAGCGGATATCCAACCAAGACAAGCTGTTTCATGATAGAGACCTCACTATTGCTCTCATATCTGACAGTGAAATCTGTCCTGAGGCAGCTTCTCTTCCTGAATCTTGAGAAACGTACATGAACGGCGCTCCCAGATATAATGCACTGACTCTTGTGAACCTACCAATGTCCCCCATTGCAAATGCGATTAGTGGGGTCTCAACGTTCTCAACACTGTATAATTGCAGAATTCTTTCACAATCGCTAATTGATTCAGGAGTTACAGCGACCTTCAGGATATCCGCTCCCGATTTCTTCATTTCTTGAATCAAGTCGAGAAGGTCTGATTGTTCTGGTGTGTTTGTGGTGTAGTGCTTTGATATGATGATTTGACAATTATTCTTAGAAGCCGCAGTTCTGACTTGTTTCAAGAATTCTTGTCCTGTTTCAATTTCGATGTCCACGAACGATGCCCCGCTATCGATTGCTTCTAGAAGATAATCAATTCGTTGAGTTTCGTCACCTTCAAAATTTCCACCCAACTCCTGTGAACGGCATGTGGCGATGACTGGAATCTCAGTTGCAGAATAGATTTCTTTCAAACCAATTATGCGATTCATGAAATCCATTCTATGCTCTATGATATCAGAATCTGAGCTTGATACGAAATCTATGCAGGCTTGATGAGTTCGCTCAGTCAAGCATACACACAATCTCTTAGTCATCGTGACACATCACCTTCTTTCATTTACTACGTGCATCAGTTAGAAGTTGATCTTCATTAATCGAATCCATGAAGCTTCGAAACATCTCAATAGTGAGTGATTGGGCTCCATCAACCAGCGCTTCATCGGGTCTTGGATGAACTTCGATGATAAGACCATCCGCACCAACCGCTAACCCTGCTCGTGCAAGAGGAATAACGATGTCTCTTTTTCCCGCTGCATGACTAGGATCGATTATCAGGGGAAGATGCGTCAATCCGCGCAGCACTGGGATGCTGGCTAAATCAAGGGTGAATCTAACATGATTATTTTGAGTCCTGATTCCCCGTTCACACAGTATGACTTCCTGATTTCCTTCCGACATGATATACTCAGCAGCAGCGAGCAGCTCATTCAGTGTTGCCGATATACCTCTCTTCAGCATGACTGGTTTTGGAGATCTCCCTGCACGTTTCAACAAGGAGTAATTCTGCATATTCCTAGCACCTATCTGAACAATGTCTGCCGTAGCTTCAACCAGTTCAAAGCTCTCTATATCGACTGCTTCAGTAATAATAGGCAAACCAGACCGTCTTCGTGCTTCCTTTAGATGTTTCAAACCTTCACCACCAAGTCCTTGAAATGAATATGGGGAGGTTCTTGGTTTGAATGCCCCACCACGGAGTATATCCCCACCGCACTCTTTCACAGCGAGTGCAGCTTCAACAATCTGGTCCAGTGATTCAACACTACAAGGACCAGCAATGATCACACGTCGGCTTCCACCGATTTCAACGTCGCCAACCTCTATTACAGTTGGGTCTGGTTTCACTTCGATGTCTGCAAGTCTATATGGCTTAGTGACCCGAATGACCTTCATGACACCTCCAAGTCCCTCAATCCTACTCGAGTCTAACAGGTCAACGTCACCAGTGATGTTGATCACCATCCTCGAGGCTCCAGGGTTAGGAATTGGTTTGTATCCAAGTTCTTCAACGATCTCGAGTACTCTTTCTATTTGTTCTTCAGTTGCGTTCTTGTACATTACAACTAACATTTGCTTTCTACTCCATTACGTCTAATCAAATTCAGATTGTTATCTAGATCAATCATCTTCATCTCGGTCTTACCTAGATCAACCAGCATTGGTATCATGAGTCGACCATGCCTCACTTTCTTGTCTTGTAGCATGATTGAGTTGAGTTGCGTGACATCCATTCCATTAGGAATTTCAGTTGGCAATCCAAACAATGACAAAATAAAAATCAATGATTCAAGGACCGAATTTTCCAGAAGACCCATCCTCACTGTTATCCGTGCTTCTTCTACCATCCCAATTGCGACAGCTTGACCATGCAAGATTGAGTGATTGGAATATGTTTCAATTGCATGACCAACAGTATGGCCAAAATTGAGTATCTCTCTTTTACCTCTCTCTTCCCTTTCATCGGCTTCTACAATCCGAGCCTTGTTTCTTAGGGCTCTTTCCACAATCTTCGAGATTACATCAGGGTCTCTGCGAACTACTTCCACTTTATTATCAATGAGTATCTGGAAAAGTTTCTTGTCCATAATAAATCCATATTTGATGACCTCCGCAAGTCCAGAAACAAAGTCACTCGACGGGAGTGAGCTGAGAGTGCTTACGTCAACAATGACAGCATGAGGTTGGTAGAATGTCCCCACAAGATTCTTCCCTACTTCTAGGTTGACTCCAGTTTTACCACCAATAGCTGAGTCCACTTGGGCGAGGAGTGTTGTAGGTACTTGAACTAGGTTCAGACCTCTCTTGAATGTCGAGGCTACAAATCCTGCAGTGTCTCCAATAACTCCTCCTCCAAGGGCAACTATTGTGTCCGATCGTGATGCTAGATTCTCACCCAAAAAATCGTAAAGGGATTTTACTGTCTCGAGAGTTTTAAGAGATTCTCCAGCTTTGAGGAGTTTCGTTGTTGTTTCTATCCCTGATGCTTCTAATCCTTGAATGAGCGAATCGAGATAGAGTTCAGGAATCATATCATCAGATATGACAAACACTCTCGTCGTTGAACTATCAAGAAACTCTCCAACGCTGTTAAGAATATCATGACCCACGATTACTGGGTACTTTCTACTATTTGTGTTAACTTCAAATCTTGTAAATTTCACGTATTCAGCTCAACCCCCTTTTTCTTTTCCATGACCTCAAGTAGTCGATACATTTCCTGATACTTTTCTTCAAGATCCAAATGCTCTTCCAATCTAGATTTGAGATTGTTGTATGATCTCTTGAATTCATCAACATCGTTAGCAAGAAGTGAAAGTGCCTCCTCAATTCCTGACTTCAGTTTCTGTAATATCTCCATGGAGTGGTTGTTTTCTTTATGGAGGGAAAGATGAAATGCAGAGGTATGAGACATGATACTTCCCGTGAGCATGAATTGAATTGCAAACGTAGTACCAGTAAGCTGTTCTATCAACGGAATGTTCTCGTCTTTTAGGACTGATCCAAGTATCATATTGGTGAAGTATGGGAGAGAAAGTGTCAGTGCCATGATTCTATCATGTTCATCTGCCTCTACGACTATAAACTGAGAATCTGGAAAAAGTGATTTCGCCAGATTCATCTCTCCTTCTAATTCTTTGATTGGAATCAAGGCGTACTTTTTCCTAAGGGCACTAGCACCTGGTCCAAATAGTGGATGGATACACAGTGTCCGAATTCGGTTTGTACTTTCATTCCTTAGGACTTCAATTACATTCGATTTCAGTGTCGAGATTTCACAAAGAACGGAATTCTCCTTCATATGCGGAAATACTTCCTGGATAACCGATGATGTTTGTATCAATGGTACTGATATCAGAACCAGATCTGCGTTGTTCACTGCAACCACGTTGCTCGTTGTTGTCTCAAATTCCTCAGATTGGACTCCTTCAAATTTCGGATCTGAAACTATCAGAGTATGATTTTTCTTGAGAAAATGGGTGACCAACCAACTCCCCATGTTTCCTGCTCCTCCAATGATAGCTATCCTCATCCAAGAATCTCCTCCATTCTGTTTGCGGCTTCAATGAGCTGTTCTTCTGGTTGGCAGACTGAAATCCTGAAGAAGCGAGAATATTCCTGACCATATGCAATTCCAGGTACCACTGCAACCCCTTTCTCTGTAAGCAATTGGTCAGCAAACCCGAGACCGTTCAAATCCTCGTTATTCAGCATAGGGAAGATGTAGAATGCACCATCTGGTTTATGGAAGGAAACAGGCATCTTCTCCAGTTGTTTACAAAAACCATTTCGTCTCTTCTCGATTAATGCTGTATAATGATCGGCATCCTTACCACAATCAAGTGCCTTAATGCCTGAATATTGTATGAACTCTGGGACACTTGTGAGAGTAAGTGTTTGCAACTGTGTTATCCTTTGAGTTGTGTCAATGTCTGATATTGCATAACCAAGTCTGAAACCAGTCATTCCATAAGTCTTGGAGAATGAGTTGATGTAGACTTGTCTGCATTGTTGGTATTGCAACATGCTTGTGTGTGGTGTAGATGCAAATTCAGAGTAGACCTCATCACTTACAATTTGAATGTCGTTTTCAACAGCCAATTCTACAATCATATCAAGAGTGAACTTGTCTAGGACTTTTCCGGTCGGATTACTGGGACTGTTGAGTATTATCATTCTTGTTGTTCGGTTTATGTTATCTTCTACGAGTCCGATATCCGGAATCCAATTATCTTCAAGAAGTGTTGAGAGATGAATTGGTCTTCCACCGATTTCTCTAATAGAATCAGAATATGCTGGGTATGATGGATCAATGACTATCACCTCATCCCCGGGTCTGATAGATGCAACAAGGCTCAGATAGAGCGCAAACCGCCCACCAACCGTGATAGTTATCTGATCTGCTGATATATCCAAATCGTGCTTCTGATTTTCATAGGCTGCAATTTTAGCTCTTAGTTCATGAATCCCTGATGATTCCGTGTATCCCGCGTGACCATTTTTCACAGCTTTTGTCAAAGATTCGGCTACAGCATCTGGGGGACCAAAATCTGGTTCCCCAACTTCCAGATGTAACACTTCTCGACCAGATCTCTCCATCTCCCTTGCTTTGACAAATACGTGGTAAGCACTCACTGGTTCAGATGGTTTGATGTGATTCTTTTGATTTCTAATTGATTCCATGATAAGCTCATTGAGTAATCTCAAGGCAAAAGTAGGATCGCTCTGGTCTCTTATGCATTGGTCAGTAACTTCCTTTCTAAGATTCTGCTCAACCCCCCGATTAACCAGAGGAAATCCGGAACTAAGTTTCACCTTAGCTACTTCTTTTGCCAATGCTGTTCGCTTCCCTGCTAGACTAATGATCTCCAATGTAACTTGCTCAATCTCAGTACGGAGCTCACTCAAACGAAGACTGTCAGTCATTTGATCATGACCTCCTTCGTTAATTCTTGATATAACACAGAATTTCCACTAATTGAGCTCCTTTTCTCGGGAGACCTGTTATCCACTAGATTTACACTAAGAGTCATAGAACCACCAGAACAAGTAATTCCGACACCCAAATGATGTCGAGTTTCTTGACTTGCAGTCTATCAGCTATTGATAGCTATAATAGAAGCCACTATACTGACAGTCTACTGTCATGTATATTGAAGTGGCTACTGCATTTTCTGTCAAGATTTTCATTAAACATCTGTCCTAGAACTAATCCTAATATAGTTGGTGTTTAACGTGGATGATGTGTATCAAGCTCAGTTAGAAAACAATGGTTCATATGGATTTGCCCTTATATTTGGATGAATTGACGGCTAAAGGTAGGACTCCAGGTTGAAAAAGAGGTATGTGACTCATCTATTCTTCATTCTGTTGTTGGTCTGTTCTTTTATTACTACGACCAGCTTTACTGATGTAACTTCTTCAAACTCGAAGGCATTCGAATGCGCAGTTCAGAGAGTTGATCATGATGCAATTATAATTCGAAATAACAGTGCTTTTCTTGAGCAAAAAATAGCCAATGGTTGGCCTGGAAATGGAACTACTGATGATCCAATTATCATATCAGATTATCGAATTGAATTTGAACAAGAGGGCATTGTTATAGAGAATGTCAATCTGTCCTTCTTCATCCAGAATTGTGAAACTAGCGACTATGATTACCAGTATTGGAATTCGATTGGCATTAGGATCAATAATTGCACGCATGGTGTGATTCTCGATTCTTACGTACACATGAAAGAAATTGGAGTCAAAATCGAAAACTCTGACAACATAACGTTGTACAATACAACCATACGCGACTGTCATACTGGTGTAACTCTTCTCGACAACACGAACATAATTCTTGCTGAGAATAATCTGGGCTGGAATGATTTCGAGGGAATCAATGTAACTCTGTCCGAGAGCTGTCAGATTTTCGGTAACTCTATCCTCGGAGTACCCGACTATGGCATAGTATGCCTGAATGATAATTTCACTTCCATTACTAACAATTACATCTCGAGTGCGTATCTAGATGATGAGCAGTTCTCTCATGTCGGCATTTATTCCGTTATGTCATGGAATTTGGATATCTATGAGGCTTACATCAATGATTGTTGGATTGGGATAAACACGTTGATGACAACTGATTCTAGTGTGAGAGCGTGTGAAATCTCAAGCAGCACAGAGTACGGTATATTCCTGGGAAGTGGAACCTCTAATGTCACATTGCGAAACAACTATCTTGGACCAACATCGGGTATCAATGCGTATGATGGAGGTGCAGGAAATTTCTGGGATGATCCCTACTTGCAGGAAGGCAACTGGTGGAGCGACTATTCAGGTGCAGGATTCTATTTCATTGCGGGACCTGCTGGAAGCATAGATCACTATCCAAATGTCTTCTACCCGAGTACCTCTACAACTTCCCCTACCTTTCCTCCTACGTCAGTTCCTCCACCTAATGGCTCGGGCATACCTAGCGACCTACCTTTTCGTGAAATTATGATAGTCGGAATTGCTATTGAGCTTGTAGTGATATTCTATCTATTAACAAGAAGAAGACACAGAATGTCCGGTTGAACTTACTACGATGACATGAAAAGTCATTGTTAGATTCACACTGGTTGCATCAAGCTTAAGTGAGAAACGAAATACTACAAAATTAGTTGAGGTCTTCAAAATGAGGATGCTACAAATTCACAGCGATGGCTTTTCGTATGAAGCCAAGAGAAAAGCGCTCAAGAACGCAGAGGCTGTAAAGGAGAAAGTCTACAAGACCGAAGACTCATGCCTTGTCAATTTCATCGCTGCTGAAACAACAGACGCTAATGATGTCAGTGCTGCTGCAAAAGCCACAGCTGAAATGATTGCCAGCGCGGCAGATGAGATTAAGGAGAAGAATATCGTCGTCTACCCATGGGTGCACCTGACTGAGAGTCCATCTAAACCAAGTGTGGCCTTGAAACTTCTCAAGGCTATCGCTAAAGACCTGAAGGAGCGAGGCTTCAACGTAGTGCGTGTTCCATTCGGTTGGTACAAGTCTTTCGAACTCCATTGCAAAGGTCATCCCCTCGCTGAGCGCTCCAAGGTTCTTGATATTTCGAAGGAGATTGCAAAGGGTGCTGATGTTGATGTCACCGAGGGCGAAGATCTTACGGCTCTGGCGGCTGAGGAGAAATCCACCTCTGAGTTCTTCATTATGGAACCGGGTGGAAAGGTTACTGATATCAAGGAATTCAACTATGCCAAGTATAAGGAACTGAAGCTCTACATGGAGTATGAGACCGCAAAAGACAGGACAGCTCATGAACCTCCAGCACATATTGAGTTGATGAAGAAGCTTGAGCTGGTTGACTATGAACCTGGTTCAGATGCGGGAAACTTTCGTTGGCCTCCACGAGGTTTGACTCTGAAGAAAGCAATTGAGGAACGAGTCACGGCAGAGATGGTTGATTATGGTGCGCATGTCATTCAGACCCCTCTAATTTACGATTACGAACACCCCTCTTTGAAAGCATACTTGCAGAGATTCCCCTCGAGACAGTACGTCGTTCGATCGGGAGAGAAAGACTATTTCGCACGTTTCAGTGCGTGCTTCGGTCAGTTCTTGTTGATATCCCAAGCACAGGTCTCATACAAACAACTACCACTAAAGTTGTTTGAGATTGCTCCTTCCTATAGACGTGAGCAGAGTGGAGAACTGGCTGGGATACGCCGTGGACGAGCTTTCACTATGCCTGATATACATGAGATTGTAGTTGATGAAGAAGGGGCAAAAGCCGCCGTGTTAAGACAGCTTGAGTTTGTTGAGAAACTCCACGGGGAGCTTGAGGTCTCTTACGAGGTTTCATTCCGACTTCTACGGTCATTCTATGAGGAAAACAAAGATTTCCTCACTAAAGTTATTGACCGAATTGGAAAACCAGTCATGATTGAAGTCTTTGATGAAAGGTATGCCTATTTCATCTTCAAAGGTGAATGGAACGTAGTTGATGATCAAAAGAAAGCAGGATGCCTGGGTACTATCCAGATTGATGTCGAGAACAGTGAACGATTCGACATCAAATACGTAGCAGAGGATGGAAAGGAGAGGTTCCCGCTGATTCTACACACCTCTCCATCAGGGTCCATTGAGAGAATCCTCTATGGAGTCTTAGAACATGCTCACAAGCAAATGAAAATTGGAAAAGTGCCTCACCTCCCTCTATGGATGACACCTATCCAAGTGCGATTTGCTCCGGTTGATGACAGCTTTGTCGATTACTGCTTGGAGTTAGGAAAAGTACTCGATGCAGCTGGAGTCCGTTATGAAATAGATGATCGGTCTCAAACTGTCGGAAAGAAGGTCCGTTCAGCTGAGAAACTATGGATTCCATACATAGCAGTCATTGGTGAGAGGGAGCAAACAAGTAGCGAGCTATCTATCCGAAGGCGTGAGCTAAAAGACCAAGTGAAAATGTCCATTGACGAACTTGTGAAAGAGATTAAAGAAAAGACGAGCTTTGCACCAACACAACGTCTTCTCCTACCAAATTTGGTATCCAAGCAAGCAATCTTTTCACGTGAAGTCTGATTACTTCTATCAGAGGATTTGCTGCCGATATTTCATCCCAATAGCGCTCTACGATAGTGTTTTTACTAGCTATGCCTATCGGCAACTTAACCATTGGTCTGAGGAGATATTCAATTTGAAGGTCCTTGTATTAGGGTCAGGTCTCATGGGCAAAGGTGCAGCCTATGACCTGGTAAAACAAGACAGTGTCGAGCAGGTTATTGTTGCAGATATTGATACAAAGTGTGCTGAAGCTCTAGCAAAAGAAGTTGGTCCGAAAGCTGTAGCTGAAACCGTTGATGCCACAAAGAAGACTCAACTTGTAAAGGTATTCTCAAAGGTTGATTCTGTGATCAGTGCTGTAAGCTACACAGTCAACCTCCTTCACACGCAAGTAGCTATCGAGACTGGTACTCACATGTGTGACCTCGGAGGAGGTTGGACAATAGTCGAACAACAGCTAGAATTGAATGACCAAGCGAAGGATGCAGGGATTACAGTTGTTCCCGATTGTGGTCTTGCTCCCGGAATGGTAAGTGTGCTAGCTAGAGAAGGTATAGAATATCTTGACAGAGTCGAGAGTGTAAAAATTAGAGTTGGTGGTCTTCAACAAGACCCGCGACCTCCTCTCAACTATTCCCTGATTTTCTCTGTTGAAGGTTTGATTAACGAATACATAGAACCTTGTGTAGCTATTCGTAATGGCGAAATAGTCATTGAAGATCCATTAGTAGGATTCGAAGAATTAACATTCCCTGAACCATTTGGTAAGCTTGAAGCCTTCAATACAAGCGGAGGCACTTCTACTCTTCCTCATACTTACCTAGGCCGGGTGAACAATCTTGACTACAAAACTATCAGATACCCTGGACACGGTCACAAAATGTGGTGTCTTATGAAATTAGGTCTAATGGATAATAATGAACTCGATCTTGATGGAAAGAAGATCGCACCCAGACAAGTTCTAGAGAAGCTCCTTGAGAAGAACCTCCCTCCTTCAGGCAAAGATGTCACACTTGTCCGAACCATGATAGAAGGTTGGAAAGGAACTGAATCTCGAAACATCGAGTATGAGATAATCGATTACCACAACGACGTAACAGGACTAACCTCAATGATGCGGATGACATCATTTCCAGCTTCGGTAACTGCAATGATGATGGCAGATGGTCGCATCACTGAGAGAGGAGTCCTCACACCGGAAAGATGCATTCCTCCCGATCTGTTCATCGAAGAGCTCCGATCAAGGGGCATCGACATTAAACACAGAGTGTTTTGATACAGATTTCCCCTAAGTGGTACGACTTTCTATTTTAGAGGAAGTTCAACTTCAAAAAACGAGAACCAAAATGTAGTGCAACGTTTATGAGTATTAATCTAGGACCAATAGAGAGGTAACGATTATGAAAGTCTTAGTATTCAATGGTAGTCCCCGGAAAGACCGGGGAGCAACAGGAGGATTGCTTGCTCACTTTGTAGAGGGAATGAAGGAAGCTGAGGCTGATGTGGAGATCATGTATTCCAAAGGTCTAGACCTTGGTGATTGTCGTGGGTGTTTCAATTGCTGGTCATCTACGCCTGGAAAATGTATCCAAGACGATGAAATGACCGAGATACTTCAAAAGATGGCTGATGCAGATATTATTGTCCTCGCTACTCCAGTTTACGTTGATGGAATGACTGGGTCTCTCAAGACTCTTCTAGACAGGACAATTCCCCTTTTGCATGGCGCTTTTGAGCTTCGGGATGATCATTGTCGACATGCTCTTCGTGAGAATGTTAAAGTGGGAAAGATCGCACTGTTCTCTGTATGTGGTTTTACTGAGATGGACAATTTTGATTCCCTCATAACCCATGTGAATGCACTTAGTAAGAATATGAGCCGCGCGTTTGTGGGGTCTCTTCTACGACCGTATGCTTGGATAATTGAGCCTGCTCTGAAGCAAGGTGCTCCTCTCAGCGATATTCTCGAGGCTATCAAACAAGCAGGTACTCAGCTGGTTTCAGAAGGAAAAATGAATGAAGAAACTCTAGCTACCATTGCTCGCGATATCATGCCTCGGGATGAAGTCATCAAGATGATGCAGGGATTCTTTGGTGACAAGTAGTCATTGCGTTGAATGAACCCTCTATTCTTACCCAAGATACAGAATGATTGATTTAGTAGAAGAGCTCAGAATTCTTGGGAGCATTATGGTACGAGAGATCAAACCCGAGAATCTTGATGATTTCGAAGATCTTCTACAACAATACATTGGTCATGTTGACGATCCATTTCTTTCTGTGGAGGAACTAAAAGAGCAGCTACAATCTGGTATAACCTCGGGTTCTCGATATGTCCTTGGCAAATACAATCAACTTGGTGATGCCCAAGGATTACTAATTCATAACCCAGCAACGAATCGATTGTCACTAATCTTTGCAAAGGGCAAGTATGAAGTAGAGAAGATGCTCTTTGACAGGATGTTCAAAGATTTCTCAGAGACCTCTCCAACTCTAATTTTCGAATCCGGTTATCCAACCCCTTGGATATCTGAGGGATTTTCAGATTATGCTGTTAGATGTGGTTTTGCTAAGCATGAACGATGGTATATGAAACTGAAACGAAATGACTTTCAACCCACATCTGACCTTCCTGACGGTGTTAATCTCCTTCCATTTACTGATTCTATGATTGAAGAAATCACAAGACTGGTTTTCAAAAGCGTTGATGGATCAAGCGACCAAGACCTCTTCCCATTTTCCTATGGCACCTATGATACAACTTTGGGTTTTCATCAACAACTCTCCAATGGAGATTTCGGAACTCACAAACACTCATACTCTTGGGTTCTGAAAGAAGGTGACAAGAGTGTTGGTGTCTGTTTCATGACAACACGAGGTAACGACACTGGATTTGTAATGCACTTAGCTATTGCTCCAGAATGCAGACAGAGAGGTCTGGGTAGAGTCCTTCTAGTTCATTCCCTTCAGAATCTCTTCAAGATTGAATCAGAATTGACAAAGGTCGAGCTTGCTGTTACATTAAGTAATCCTGCTACAGTGCTCTATGAATCTGTAGGATTCAATAAAGTAAACGACTCCTCAACCTATGTTTGGAAGAAAGTTTGTTGATATGTACATAGTAAAGTACGCATAATAATGTGTACATAATAATGTATATATATTAATTCTGCTATCTATCGATTGAATAAAGATGATTCTGCCCCTCACCTCCCCACGAGTTGATCTTTCCCAAGCTATAGTAGCAGTTCTTCAAATATTGAAAGAAGCACCTTCAATGTCAATTGCAGGAATCTCTCAAGCTACTGGTGTCGACCGCCGAACAGTATCAAAAGCTATCGACCTAATCTTGAAGGTCCAAAAAAGCTTAGCCACTCAACGTATAGAGAAAGAGAAAGTGGGGAAGACATGGATTATCACCATAGGAAAGAGGACTTCCGCTTTGATTGGCACTGCAAAAAGAAAGATGAAACGGTGATGTTCATGTCCCTCAGGCTACGAAATTTCGCTCTTTTAGTTGTGTTTGTGGTTCTTGCAGTACTTACATCAACTATCATGTGGGATCTATTCAATTGGCGAATGCTTCCTCACATACTTCTTGTCATCTCTGTTGCAGTGATTGGTGAGAACCTAGTTTCGTCACAAGGATACTACCATTACACTAGGCAGGAAACAAATGGTCCATTTGTAAGAAGTGTTCCTCTCTGGATTATGTTCCTATGGGTGTTCTGTGTTCAAACAGGTTTTCTAGTATCGTTGAATCTGGGTTTAGGCGGTATCTCAGCTTGCCTAATGTCCGGTATTCTGATATCGATCGCTGATTTACTACTCATTGAGCCATTCATGAGTCGGACCATGGAATTATGGCGCTGGACGCCGGTTGTAAATGGATACTTTCGAATAGTTCCTTCCAAAGTTCACCGTTTTACCGCACCCCCAGGGAACTACGTAACTTGGTTTGTTTTTCCGATTCTGGCAAACTGTTTTCTTGTTTCTCTGATGATCTTCTTCTAGTGGAATCATTAATCTAGTGGAGAGCTACATCAAATCTCGTGACTGGCAATGGGCAAGTACAGTGAAATCTACTCTAAGATATTGGATGCTCGAGAAGTTCTTAGGGATATCAAACACGTGACCAGACTTGATCATTCTTCTACTTTCAGTAAGATTACTGGCGGCACTATGTATCTCAAATTGGAGAATCTACAGAAGACTGGTTCTTTCAAGGTGCGAGGGGCTGCATATGCCATGTCTCAACTTACTGACATAGAGAAGAAAGCCGGAGTCATTGCTGCATCTGCGGGAAATCATGCACAAGGAGTAGCATATGCTGCAACGCGATTAGGAATCAAGTCGACCATTGTTATGCCTGTGTTCTCACCTGTAGCTAAGATTCAAGCAACTCAAGGTTATGGTGCAAATGTAGTTCTTCATGGAACTGCTTTTGATGAAGCGCTTGCACACGCTCGAGAGACCGCAGATAAGAATGGAGCTACATTCCTTCATCCCTTCAATGATGAGAACGTCATCGCTGGACAGGGAACCATAGGCCTCGAGATTCTAGATGAGTGTCCAGATGTAGATGTCATTTCGGTTCCCGTTGGTGGCGGTGGTCTTGCCTCGGGAATCAGTATCGCGGTAAAAGAGCAACGTCCTGATGTCGAGGTGTACGGCGTTGAAGCTGCCAGTGCTGCATCAATGCAAGCTTCGATTGAAACTGGTAAGGTCGTCAATGTAGAGGGTCTAGACACTGTGTGCGACGGAATCGCGGTGAAGAGACCTGGTAAACTTACCTTCAGTATCGCAAAGGACTTGCTTGCTGGAGTTGTGACAGTTGAGGAGTTGGAAGTCACTCGGACACTCTTCATGCTCTTGGAGAGAGCGAAGATTGTAGTAGAACCTGCTGGGTGCGTTGGTCTCGCAGCCTTCCAGCATGGGAAAATAGACATCAAAGGCAAGACTGCAGTTGCAGTACTCTCAGGGGGCAACATTGACATGTCCTTCCTATCAAGGGTTGTCGAAAAAGAGCTGTTCCGACTTGGTCGTTCTGTAAGGATCAGGGGTTCGATTCTGGACCGTATTGGAAGTATGAATAAAGTTCTCAGTATTGTTGCTGAATCCGGTGTGAGTGTGATTGAGATCAATCAGGATCGATTCGACCCTGATATCCCACCGAATAGAGCCGAGCTCGAGATGATCCTCGAGGTCCCAGACGATAATGCAGTCAAGCGTATGCTGAAGATGCTGAGCGAGAAGGGGCTTGACTTCAGGCTCTATGAGGATTAGAATACAGACTTCCTCTGAATGGTACAAGTTTCCTCATTCAGGGGAATTTCAATAATTCCTCATCAAGTTCGTCTAACACTAGATGAGAGGTACAGTTGTAACTATCACCAGTGAAAGTAAGAAAGCACTTACAATAACAGTCGACCATGTGTTTTCGAACTTCAATGCAGACCATGTTAAGATCACACTAGCAAGAAATTGCACGATTATGATGCGTACCCAGACCACTCCAAGAAGAACTATT
Source organism: Candidatus Thorarchaeota archaeon (assembly GCA_019894665.1). Taxonomy (GTDB): domain Archaea; phylum Asgardarchaeota; class Thorarchaeia; order Thorarchaeales; family Thorarchaeaceae; genus SMTZ1-45. The sequence goes on along the minus strand of JAGXOC010000016.1, from coordinate 12,284 downwards.
CGTCCTGATGAAACACCAACTGCTGTAGTTCCAAAGATCACGATGATTGTCAAGAGTCCTGCAATCGCAAACTTCGAAATGACTGAGAATATCAAATGTTTGGTGTTTTGAAAACTTCCTGACCACTCTCTATTACTTAGTAAAATACCACGAATCCAGGAGGCTTCAACAAGAAAGAATGGAATCGCAAGAATCATGAGAATTAGTGTGTTGATTCCTCGAACACCAACCGGCCATTTCACCAGAACGAGGAGAATGTTAGGTTGTGAGGTATCCGGCATTCCTGCGATTGCTAACCAGATCAGAAACCAAGTGATGGCAACTCCTGCTATGATGAGGTTCTTCAAGATTTCGGAAACGTGTTCTTTGATTTTCAAACGTTCAATACCAACAGATGACAATGATTTCTTTGTGTTATCGTATCCCATCAGTAGTCGCATTACGATACTCAAACCTATCGTTGCTGAAACAAGGAAAAGTATGAAACCTGTGGTAGACATTGAACTCAACCATAAAACTCCGAAATCCTCAAGGCTGAGCCCTAATAGGGATGCAGCAACAAAGATGACTACCGTTCCGGCTCCAAGGACCGAGCTGATACCAAGTGTTTTCGTAAAACTGTGGGTGGGAGCATCAAGGGGTATTCGACGTGGTTTTAGTTTCTCAGGAAGGAAACTATATGCTAGCCACATGACTGGAATCACTGATATGAGCAAAAGGACGGAAACTGTAATGGTTACAATAGTCTTACTGGAATAGACTTGATCTGCAGGATCCAGGGTGTCCAAGAATTGAACTTCACCCTGTACCCCCTGCACTAGCCAGGAAACAGCTTCATTGACAAGAGTACTATCTACAACCTCAAGGGCATGATTTGATGGTCCAAAAGCAAGTCTGTATGCTGTCTGGTTGTCCAAGGAACCATAGGTGATGCCAGATGTTGCAGATTCGTCACCTGTCGCTACTTGAATTGCTTGTAATGCGTCTTGTTGTGAAACAATCTCATCTGCTGTACCGACTGCGAAAAGGAGATTCTCTGGAAAAACAACGTATTCATCTTGAGCGAGCTTTCCAACATCACCCACTGCTGCATAGGCTCTTGGTGCAATTGGGAAGTCCATTAGTTCGATAGCCACTCGAAATCCAAGTGAATGTGAGAGAACTCCATAACTCTCATTATCGACATCTGGAAACGTGGTTTGAACGTGACGAACAGCTGCATAGGCGTCCTGTGCCATCGTATAGAAGTCCGTGATGTCGAACTGAGTAGTTGAGTCTCCATGCCCTGGGAGGTCTATCGATACAACCGTGAAGTTACGCCGTGCGAGCTCCACGTTGAATGCGTACAATCCTTCCTTAGTCCCTGTGAGTCCGTGGAGAGTAAGCATCACAGGCATTGATTCCAAGTGAGTTCCTGTTCTTGGAGAAAATACAAGAAGTTCGACTGAACGACCTGGGGCACTCTCAATGGACAGTCTTTCAACAGATACTTGTCCCATCCCTCTATCTACTGACCAAGACAAGTAGAACGAAGATCCAATTAGGATGGATAAGATGAGGATGGTGAAGTAGAGCGGTTGCCTATCCATAGAATCCACCGTTTCATTGGTTTCACAACCGTATCTCTCTGACATAAAGGTGACGATAGCCGAGAGAGAGAAGGGGGGTCTCTTTTGACCCTCTACATACTCTAATACTTGATATCGAGTTTCTTTGAGAGCTTCTCGAGCATGTCCTTGGCCATTGCTGCGAGGTCGTAATCAGGTTTCCATCCCCATTCCTCACGAGCCACGCTATCATCAAGTGACGCTGGCCATGATTCAGCAATCTGTTGTCTGAAGTCTGGCTCATAACTCATCTCAAACTCGGGGATATGCTTCTTGATTTCTGCCGCTATCTCCTCGGGCGCAAAGCTCATTGCAGTGATGTTGAACGATTTATGCTTCAGTTTACTTGCATCAGCTTCAATCAAGTCTATAGTGCATTTCAGGCAGTCGGGCATGTACATCATAGGAAGATAAGTTCCCTTGTCAAGGAACGAGGTGTATTTCTTATTCTTGAGGGCTTCATAGAATATCTCGATTGCATAATCTGTGGTGCCACCAGCTGGCATAGTTTCTGCACTGATGATACCCGGATATCGCAGAGAACGAAAGTCCACACCGTAGCGTTTGACATAGTACTCTCCCCAAAGTTCGATGAAGACCTTTGAAACACCATATGCTGTTGTTGGTCTCATGATCACATCATTGGGTGTATTGTCCCTTGGCGTACTGGGTCCAAATGCAGCAATTGAACTCGGAATCATAACTTGGTCGAGATTGAGAATCCTGACTGCCTCAAGGACGTTGTAAGCTCCTTCGATGTTTGTCCTATAAGCCAACTGTGGATTCTTCTCACCTGTTCCAGAAAGAAGAGAAGCATTGTGTATAACGATGTCAATGTCATAATCGACGAGCATAGCATGAAGCTGGTTTGTGTCAAGCACATCGAGCTGTAAGTACGGACCATCCTCCTTGAGAATTGCAGGTGGCTTCTTCCTACCTGTGGCAACGACATTTTCGCCACCATATTTTTTCCTCAGAGCTCCAATAAGCTCAGTTCCAATTTGACCGTAACTGCCTGTCACCAATATCCGTTTCATTCTATCAACCCTCAGGACAAGTTGGTATTCAAGCGTCAGGCCGAAATGTCCTTGTTTTAAATGTTGACCTTAACATCCGGAAATCGGTTTTTCGTTCCATAATTTCATTATAATCCGGTTGCCTATATCGTTCTAAGATTAGACTGATATCTAAATATACCAATATATTTTCGGAGGTTTCGAGGAGGGTACGTGTAGGTATGAAAAGGAAGTTGGAATTCAGACTCCTGTTGGTTCTTCTTATTCTCTTAATCATACCATATTGTATTCCTTTAGTTGTTGATTCCAGTGACATTACCAATCCTCGAAATCCTTCAACGCTTCATGATGTGTCAGTAAGTAGTGAAAGTGATATCATATTCACATGGACTTCACGATGGCAAATCGAACCACAACCTGTCGAAAATGGTTCAACACTTGTTGGTGACCATGTGGTAATCAAGAGCAGATGGAATATCCCGGTCACCACATCTCGAATCTCCATAAGACAGGGTATCAGTGAAAACGGATCTATCGTTGTAGATATTGATAGTTTATCTGGCAACCCATCAGAAGTGTCCTACGATACGTACAATCTTCTAGGAAATTACACAGTGAACATCACACTCTTCGGTTGGAATGCAACTTCAACTTTGACCGTTGAATTCAGGAATATTTCAATCTGCAATTTTTTTGCCCCAGAAGTTACTGATATTGTTGCTCAAAGTATTGCACCTAACATCTGGAACATTTCGTGGTCGTGCAGTGACAAGAATGCAAATGATACAAACTACTTCTTACTCTGGATCAGCGCAGATAGTGGGATAACATATCAACTGCTGGCAATAAACCTGACCAAGTCTCACTATGTTTGGGATTCAACAGGCTTTTCACTGTTAGAATATCTGGTTCGGATTCGAGCTTTTAGTCTAGATCTGACTTTAGGGAACTACTGTTCTACCGCCAGTCCTCCAACCAGCTACTGGCCTGGAGACTTCAGTGATGTTACCATAGAACTTGATGCTGGAGATGTTCATTCCTGGCCTCCGGGATTCTATTCAATAACATTTGATGATCATCCAGACATAGTTTATTCAGAGGGAATGACAGGCAATGTAGTAGTATGGATTCCAACTTTCCACTATTCCCAACCTTATGTTGTTGAATATCAGGTATATTGCAATAACACTCTGTGGACCTCAGGCGAGTATTATCCCTCTTCAGACCAAGTTATAGAGGTCAATGTAGATGGATTGGAAATAGGAACGTATGAATTCCGGATTGAGATGGATTGGCGCACGTTACACTATGTAACTGTAACCGTATATCCATCGAACAATAATCTAGCCTCGCCATGGTCTCAGCTCATTCACTATGGGGCAATTGGAGTGGCTATTGGTTCTTCTCTTGTGATTATTACAGTCGTTGTGATGACAATTCGACTTTGGAGAAATAATGGTTCAAAAATACATTATTATATTCTTCCTATTTCTTCGTAAGAAATAGGAAACCGAAAGGGTTCCTTCCTCTTTTTCTTTTATCGAAATGAGAAGATTCTGAAAAAGGAATACAGGCGCTTCGAAGATTAAGTCTCGAAGCACCAATTTTGTTCATTTTGATTTATCCTTGAGCAGTAACCAATCAACAGATTGGATAGCCGCTTGAGCAGCTGCCAACCTAGCAATTGGGAGCCTATAGGGTGAGCATGAGACATAGTCAAGACCAATCTCATGGAAGTATCCAACTGAACGGGGATCTCCACCATGCTCTCCACAAACACCGAGTTTGATGTCAGGTCGCGTTTCTCTGCCTCTCTCGATCGCAATCTCAATGAGTTGACCAACACCTCTCTTGTCAATACTCACGAAAGGATCATTCCTCAGAATGTGTCGGTCCAGATACTCTGGCAAGAAAGAGTCGATGTCATCTCTACTGAACCCAAAGCCCATCTGTGAGAGGTCATTGGTTCCAAATGAGAAGAACTGTGCACTCTGAGCCATATCACCTGCTCGCATGCAAGCTCGGGGAGTCTCGATCATCGTTCCGTACATGTATGGAATGTCAAAGCCAACCTCGCTCCTGACTTCTTCATAGACCTTCTCTACAATAAGCTCCATGGTCTTGAGTTCAGCTGAACCGATTGTGACTGGAATCATGATCTCTAGAGAAACCTTCTTACCCTCCTTGATGAGCTCAGCTCCAGCTTCAAGAATTGCTCTGACTTGCATCTCGTAGATCTCAGGATAGGTGATCCCAAGTCTGACACCGCGGTGTCCCATCATTGGATTGTTCTCGTGAATCTGTTCTCCACGTTTCCGGACTTCCTCTAGGTCGATGCCTAGTGCACGAGCGAGTTTTTCCTGTCCAATTTTGGACTGGGGAACAAACTCGTGAAGTGGTGGATCAAGAAGTCTGATTGTGACAGGTAGTCCATTCATGACTTCTATGGTTGACTTAATGTCATCCTTAACGAAAGGTTCCAGTTCAGCAAGCGCTCTAAGTCTCTCAGCTCGAGTGTTGCTTAGAATCATTTTCCTCAACAGAAACAGCGGCTCATCGCTACCCTCTCCATAAAACATGTGCTCTGTCCTGAGAAGACCAATTCCCTCTGCACCAAAGCCTAGGGCAATTCTTGCGTCCTCTGGAGTATCGGCGTTTGCTCGTACTCCGAGTTTACGGTACTTGTCTATTAATCCCATGAACTCCTTGAGCTGAGGATTCTCAGTGGCTTCAATCATCGGAAGCTCACCTTCATAGACGAGACCCTGAGTCCCGTTCAATGTGAGAGTATCGCCTTCTTTGAAGAGTTTACCATTGATGTTAACCGTCTTTTCGAAGGTGTTGATGTCTAGTCCTGCCGCTCCAACAATGCAGCACTTCCCCCAACCTCGGGTGACAAGGGCTGCGTGGCTTGTCATTCCTCCACGTGCAGTAAGGATAGCATTTGCAGCTCGCATTCCTTCAATATCTTCGGGACTAGTTTCTTCACGAACAAGAACAACTTTCTTTCCTTTCTTATTCCACTCGACTGCTGCCTCCGACGTGAAGACAATCTGTCCGAATGCGCCACCCGGACCAGCAGGAAGACCTCGTGCAATTGGAGTAACCTTCTCCTCTGCTTCGGGGTCCAAAATTGGATAGAGAAGCTGACCAAGTTGTTCGGGGTCAACTCTGAGTATAGCAGTTGGTTCATCGATAAATTCTGTACGGAACATATCCATTGCAATGTTAAGAGCTGCAGTAGCAGTTCGTTTTCCAACACGATGTTGCACAAGGAATAGTTTATCCTCTTGAATTGTGAACTCGATATCTACCATATCCTTCACATCATCTTCAAGTCGGTTCTTGATGTCAACAAGCTGTTTGTATATATCAGGCATGGTCTCTTCAAGTGTCGGAAGATCTTTGCTCTGCTCGTTCTTACTTTCCTCATTCATTGCATTAGGAGTACGAGTTCCCGCGACAACGTCTTCTCCCTGCGCGTTTATCAGGAATTCACCATAGAATTTGTCTTCCCCCGTAGCTGGGTTTCTTGAGAATGCTACACCAGTAGCTGAACTCTCACCCATATTACCAAACACCATTGTTTGTACGGTACATGCTGTTCCCCACTCATCCGGGATGTTCTCAATCCGTCGATAAGCAATAGCTCGTGCTCCGCCCCAGCTCTTGAAGACTGCGCCAATGGCTGCCCAAAGCTGTTCATATGGGTCATCTGGGAAATCCACACCAAGAGTTTTCTTGATGGCGTCTTTGAACTCGACAACAATTTCTTTCAGATGATCAACTTTCAAGCATGTATCAGTAAGACAACCAACGTCCTTCTTCTTTCTCTCCATGATTCTCTCAAGTTGTTGACGGATTCCTTGACCTTCATCGGGTTCTATCCCAGCGGCTTTCTCCATAACAACATCAGAGAACATCATGATGAGTCTCCTGTAAGAGTCATAGACAAACCTCTCATTCTTTGTCTCATCGATAAGACCCGGAATTGTGGATGTGGTCAGACCGACGTTGAGTACGGTCTCCATCATACCCGGCATTGACTGCCTTGCACCAGATCTAGCTGAGACAAGGAGCGGGTTCTTGGAGTCTCCAAATTTCATTCCCATGTATTCCTCTATCCGATGCATTGAATCCTTGACTTCTGTTTTGACTTCATCACTGAGTCCTCCAGAAGCTAGGAATAAGTTACAGACATCGGTTGAGATTGTGAAACCTGGTGGAACTGGAAGACCAAGCAAGGTAGCTCCAGCAAGAGATGCTCCTTTCCCACCCAGCAGGTTCTTCATTGTATCATTACCATCGGCTTCCCCTGCGCCGAATGTGTAAACGTGTTTTTCTTTACTCATCTTATCACTACCCACCAGTTAATATGCTTCAAGGTGAGTCACTAGTCCGAATTCAGGGACTAGATTATTTTTAGCACAGGTGCTAATTGTCAGTTAGAGAAGTTACTTCCTCAAAGCTGACTCGTTTTGCGTTTAGGTTCATTATTAAACATTCTATACGGTCGAATAACTTCACGCCGAAACCCTTTTTCCTGAATTGGTTCGGTCCTGTGTGACTTCATGTGAGGATTGTAGAATGATTGACTTGACCATGAATGAAACTCAACTTGCCAGAACTGTTGAACGTTGTCGAGAAAGGAACATTGTGATTCCGACTTTTGAGCAGATGAGAGACCCGAGTAAGACTCCTGATAAGATCAAGGATGAACTGAAAGACATCGAACTTTGGGATGTTGTTCCTCAAAATCTCTTCCGAATCACGTGGAAGAATGTACCGACTGACAAGGGCGGTCTCTTCAGACCCCTGCCAAATTACATGGAGATTCCTCCAGAACTCACAGGAGTGGAGGCTCGAATCATTGCACTTGTTGGAAAATGGTTCCCCACAGGAGCTCACAAGGTGGGTGCAGCATTCGGATGCTTGGCTCCCCCACTTGTCACAGGTCAATTTGATCCTACAATGCACAAAGCTGTCTGGCCCTCAACTGGGAACTACTGCCGAGGTGGGGCTTATGATGCCTCCATACTTGCATGTGACAGTGTTGCAATCCTCCCCGAAGAGATGAGTCAGGAGCGTTTTGACTGGCTCAAGACTGTGGCCAGCGAGATCATCAAAACACCTGGCAGTGAGAGCAATGTCAAGGAGATCTACGACAAGGTTGCTGAACTCAAGGCAACTAGGGATAATGTGTTCATCTTCAATCAATTCGCCGAATTCGGGAACTACCTCTGGCACTATGACATTACAGGACATGCAATGCAGGAGGTTCTAGACAAAGAACTCGGTAATGATGCATACCAAGGAGTGTGTCTCACTACAGGTTCAGCTGGAACGATTGGCTCTGGAGACTTCATGAAGCAAGCATACCCCACCTCGAAAATTGCGGCTGGTGAAGCAGTACAGTGTCCGACATTGTGGCTCAATGGTTATGGAGCTCACAGGATCGAAGGCATTGGTGACAAACACGTCCCATGGATTCACAACGTCAGAAACACTGATCAGATAATCGCTATTGATGATAACGACTCGATGAATCTCATTCGTCTGTTTAATGAGGATGCAGGTCGGAAGTATTTGGTCAATGACATTGGCGCATCTGAGTCGTTTGTTTCCCAGTTACCACTACTTGGTATCTCGAGTGTTGCGAACCTACTCATGGCCATCAAATTTGCCAAGTACTACGAACTTACCAAGAACGATGTTGTCTTGACGGTCTTTACTGATTCAATGGATATGTATCAATCAAGACTCAAGGAAGCACGAGAAACTCATGGCACGTACACGGAGAAGGACTCAGTCAAGGATTATCACAGACATCTAATGGGCCAGAAGACCGACGCCATGATTGAGCTTGGCCATTATGACAGAAAGCGTGTCCATCATTTGAAGTATTTCACTTGGATTGAGCAACAAGGCTTTGATCTTGATGAGTTGAATGCACAGTGGTACGATTATCCAAGATATTGGGAGAACATCCAACAGACAACTCCGAAGATCGATAAGCTCATCGGCGAGTTCAATGAGAAGGTTGGTCTCATATAGAGACCTCCCCCTCAATCTCACTAGAGACACACTAGGTTGAATCATTAGAAACTGCTGTTGTTGATGAACCAGTAATCTGTTCTCAAAGCATGAAGCACTATGTGTTCAATGAAATAGAAAAATCATACATGTGAGAACTTAGTTACTTTACCTCCTTCGATAGACTAAATTAGGTTGTTAGGAGTGGTACTAAAACCCGGTGATACATACTTTGACAACTGCAAGGCGTCGATTCTACTTTGATGAACCAATTGTTCGAGCAAAGATAAGTAGAATCCGATTTCCTAAGACGTGTCCAGTCTGTGGAGGACCCACGTCAAAGACTGCTCGTATCTCAACCAACCCCGGAAAAAAAGTATGGTTGCGCCCTGGTTGGGACCCCACGTTTAGTCCTATGGGAAAGAACCAGCTGGCGAATGCAGAGACAAAGAGTTTCTTAGTGGATGTCTGTGAGGATCATTCGGTCACAGACAATGCTGAAATGCGAATGCGTGGTCTTTCCTCTTTTATTGCAGCACTTGTAGCCGCTGTATCGATATTTGTATTGCTTTTTACTGGTGCTGATTATTGGGCTGGACGACCAGTGAGCCCTTGGGTTTACTCATACTTGCTGGTACTAGTTCTCTCAATGTTGTTCGTCTATGTTGCTTTCCGTCCCTCTGCCTTGGAGACATCTTTCAGAATCATAGGTTTTGATTTCGAGTTGCAACATGTCTGGTTATCAATGAGTAATCCAACCTACAGGGAAACATTTGTGAACGAGAATCCAATTGCCGCAGAACTGGTGAGTTGGATTGTCAAAGTTTAGGGTCAGGAACTTCTTCTATCTTTGGTCTCATAGTAATCGCAAACCAGCGAGAGTGCACTAATTGCCTCGTTGACATTTCTAAAGACTGGGAGTCCATGATCAACAAACACATTCCAAGCTTCAGCCCTTGCCATAGGATATGCTACCTCAGGTATTGCTACGAGGACTGGTTTGTCTTCTTTTTCTACGACCTTCCTACTCGCCTCTGCCATGACCTTCCAATAATCTGCAAGTACATCCGCAGCTCCCATGATGGAGGCTGCTTGATACATATTATGAACATCTGCGCTAAGAATCAAGGAATCGAACTTGGATTCTTCTCCAGCAATACGGATTACTTCTGATGTAGTTTGATCCTGGTAGTAATCTGCTGCAAGGTCTATTGGATTTCCAAGACCTGTGCCCACATCCAGTATTAAGGGATCAAGTTTCTTTATTGTTTCCTCAGAGGTCTTTGGAACCTTCAGACCCATCTCAATACATAAGTCCGTGTAGATGACACTCGTTCCACCGCTGATTGCCACAATTCCCACATTTCTTGACTTTGGTTTCGGGCTCAGTGAGAAAATGCTGAGGGTTGCAATCAAGTCTTCGAGTGTGTCAACAATCAAGACATTAGCCTGACGAAAAGCTGCATTCCAGATCTCTTTGTTTCCTGCAAGCGCTCCTGTGTGAGAAGCCACAGCACGAGAGCCTTCTGTTGACCGACCTCCCTTAAGAACTACAAGTGGCTTTTTACTTGCCGTTCGCTTCATAGAGTCTAGAATCTGTGTGCCATTCTTGGCACCCTCAATATACGCTCCAATCACGGAAGTTTCATTATCTTCCAGAAAGTAATCTAGGAGCTCCTGAGGTGTAATATCAACTTGGTTTCCAAAACTGAATACCTTACTGAAGCCTACTCCTGACTCAACACCACCTGTGTATACGGATATTGCAACGCCTCCTGATTGCGAGAGGAATCCGACATCTCCTGAGAGCCTTTTGATAGTGGGCATGAATGCGATTCCTATCTTTGGATACATTAATCCCATACAATTGGGTCCGAACGCCCTCATTCCTGTTTCGTCTAGTATGTTGCGAATCTCAACCTCTCTCTGTTTACCTTCTTCGGTGCCGAGTTCTGAAAACCCGCTAGTAAAAATTGTAACTCCTCTCGCGCCTTTCTTGTGACACTCCCTCAGGGTCTCTGGGACTGATCTATATGGGACCCTAATAATAGCATAATCAATCTCTTCAGGAATTTCTTCAATACTTGTTAGAATCTTATGGCCTAAGACTTCGCCACTACGTTTTGATACTAGCCAGATTCTGAGTTTGTGTTCCCATTGCAGCATTGAGTGTGCCCAGTAGTAACCCATGCTTTGAGACACACCGACTATTGCCACTGATTTGATATCGAGGATTTCTGACATTGTATGTCTCTTCGAGGGCGTCATCTAGTTGTCTCCAATTAAAGGCGAGGGAATTGAGCCTCGATTTAAGAGTACCTAAAAGACACAGAAATAGGAAGGACTTGAAAGGAAAATTGGTGAGGAGAATGCGCCGGTCGAATTTGGGGATCGATGCATCACTGCGCTAGTCTGCGGAAACCAGCGCGACAACCCAAGAGGGTATATCGAGGATAACCGATGTAATTCTCGTGACCGACGCACAAGAACTCCATATTCATATCTCTTAATATAATATGCGTGTATATATTCAAACAGCGCCATAGTATCTGTTCGGGCGGTTACATGAACCAGTTTGTTAATATGGTTAAGTTTGAGAAAGGAAGGCATGCGTCGCGTTATTGTTCTTGGCATTGCCTTTCTACTTCTAGTATCAATTCCCACCGGTATTGAGAAGACTGATGTACAATCTACTGAAACTGTAGTGCTCAGTCAAGGCTCAATACCAATAGAGCGTAACTGGACCGCCAACATCGTTGTTGTCGGTTATGATTCTGCACTGATTGATGAAATGATTCTTCTTCAGGGAATGCCTACCGTTCGCAATTATTTCACCGACGATGTTGATATCACTTACAACATTGATTATGAGATTGCTTACGCAGATTCCACCTATGTTGATGATCTCAGACAAGAGCTGCTTGACAACTCAATCAACGGAACAGGAACTGGAACATGGCTTAATGAGAGCGCTCTCTCCTATCAGAAAACAAATCTAGCCGACCCACAGAGAATATTCTATCCTCGCGATGGACTGTCAATAGATGGTTACGCTATTGAGGATTGGCTTGAAGAGAATCCATTCATGCCTCCACCAGCCCTTGGGTACACACTCTACTTGGTTAACTTCTCTGCGTTTGATAGTTCTGACCACAGCCTTGAGCATTGGTATGACTATCATCCGACGGATCCCGACACAGGTAAGGAGCAGGATTGGTTTAGGTTGGAATGGGACAACTCACTCAATCCAAATGTCACCATGGACTATCCATTCTTTGGCGGTCGATACAACACATACTTTGTTGACCCGAGTGCTCATCAATGGTATTTGAAATGGTGTCGAATTTGGTGGAGTGAAGATATCGTTACAGAGTATGATTTTTGGACACAGGACTTGGAGGATAAGTTGGCAACTCTGAATCTCGCAGTGCCTGCAGATGTGGATGCACTCAATGTCTACTTGAGGGAATGTATCTGGGATCCTATTACCCAGATTTTATTCCCATATCAACATCAACCAGCTAGCTATGTCCAAACTGGAACACTAAAGGCACTTGTTTTCTGTATGGATGTTGCCAACGGAACTTCTGTTGAGAGCCTTGAGTGGGTGACGGATGCAGAGATGCAG
>JAGXOC010000169.1 GCA_019894665.1 Candidatus Thorarchaeota archaeon | reverse complement strand
TGTGAGTTCACTACTCAGATCTACGGATCATCCTCATCATCAATGCTTATTTTGATACCTGAATCCGTCTCCTCGTAGGAGGGTGCAGCCAGTTTATCAGAATCATCCATATCATGAAATTGTTTTCTTAAATAGAACGACCGAACTAGAGCTGCGATTAATATTGCACCAATAGCGAGTACTAGGTATAGTATCGATTTGTAAAACCAATCCAAGAAATCAAACTGCATTCTTTTCGCTCCTCATCAATCAGAGTGGAATGTTTCCATGTTTCTTGGGAGGTCTGGTTTGCCTCTTACTCGCAAGCAAGTCAAGACCATTGCAAATCAGCTTTCGAGTTTCCCTAGGATAAATGACCTTGTCAATGTAACCGAGACCTGCGGCAATGTAAGGATTAGCAAACTGCTCTTTGTAATCCTTTGCAAGCTCTGCTCGCTTCTTCTCCTTATTCTTCGCAGCCGCAATCTCCTTGCGGAATATGATGTTGATTGCCCCATCAGACCCCATCACTGCAATCTGTGAGCCAGGCCATGCGTACACGAGGTCCGCACCAATGTGCTTCGAACTCATAACGTCGTAAGCTCCACCATAGCCCTTCCGAGTGATGATTGTAATAAGAGGAACAGTTGCCTCAGCAAACGCATAGAGAATCTTTGCTCCATGTCGAATGATCCCACCCCATTCTTGGGCGGTACCAGGCAGATAACCGGGGACATCCATGAATGTGATAACAGGGATATTGAACGCGTCACAGAATCTCACGAACCTAGCACACTTGTCGGATGCATTGATATCGATAGTACCAGCAAGATGAGCTGGATTATTACCAACGATACCAACTGAACGGCCATCAAAGCGAGCAAATCCTGTGGTCATATTCTTTGCCCAGTGCTCATGGACCTCAAAGAACTCACCGTTGTCAACAAGTTTCGCCACGACATCCCGCATGTCATATGGAACATTAGGATCTTCCGGAACGAGGTCATCAATGGACTCATCAACGTCATCGGCAGCATGTCCAGTATCGATACGTGGAGGTTCCTCCAGATTGTTACTAGGGATGTAACTCAGGAGTGTCTTGATCTGCGTAATGCAGTCATCTTCATCCTCACTCGCAAATGAAGCGACGCCACTGGTTGTGTTGTGTGTCATTGCACCGCCAAGCTCCTCGAAGGTGACCTCCTCTCCGGTGACTGTCTTGATCACTTCAGGCCCGGTGATGAACATGTGACTTGTACCTTTCACCATGAGTGTGAAATCAGTTACTGCGGGGCTGTAAACAGCTCCTCCAGCACAAGGACCCATGATGGCGGAAATCTGAGGAATGACACCGCTTGCTAGTGTGTTGCGTCTGAATATCCAGCAATAGGATGCAAGGCTCTTCACACCCTCCTGGATGCGAGCGCCTCCGGAGTCATTGAAACCTATGACCGGAGCACCGGTTTCTATGGCCATATCCATGACCTTGCATATCTTGAGACCATACATCTCTGCTAGCGATCCACCCCAGACGGTGAAGTCCTGACTGAAGATGAACACTTTTCGGCCATCCATAGTCCCATAACCAGTGATGACACCATCTCCGAGGGGTTTATTGTCCTCCATTCCAAAAGCAGACTCACGATGGACTACGAACTCGTCAATCTCAACAAATGAACCAATATCGAGGAGTTTCTCAATACGCTCCCGTGCAGTGTACTTGCCAGCCTCATGCTGACGCTTCTTTCTCTCCGCGCCTCCAGCTTCAAGTGCTTTCTCTCTCATCTCAGCAAGCTTGTCAAACGATTCCTTTGGCATAGTGAGGTCCTCACATTACTTTTCGTGGTTGGTGTTGCTGGTTTTGAATGTTCTGATAATCAAATTATGAGATGGAAGTTATGTCTTCAATTCCCCGTATCAGTGATTACCTTTTGAATCGTATTTGACCGTCGATCTTTGCCAAACCAGTGTCGTTTGTCTATCCTTAGTATGACACTGGACAGAGCATTTCCTACACCAACCCAACACGCATCCTTCTCGTACAGGACACCAGCAGTCCAGTTGTGATTGTAAGGTCAGAACGTGATTTCAAAACTGCCTTCGGTTGAACAGGACGACTGATGCACCTAAGATGATTGGAGTCGCTGTTATGAGCAGGACCAAAGCAATTGTCACCGGATGTACTTGGTCAGGTAAAAACGCAGGAATGAGGGCAACTATGGCTGAGAACTGGCCACCAGCATAGATTGCAATTATTGTTGAAACTGCAATAGAGCTGATAGTGATTCCAATCAGTGTACCAAGGGAGCAAGCTATCACCACAGCGGCGATACTTAGTGAGAGAGACTCCAAAGTACCACGAAGCATGGCTTCGTTTGGTGTACCTATCGTTACAATGTCTAGAATTAGGCCCGTCATGAAGGCAAGACCTATGGCTACCAGGATGCATGTCAACACGGCAAAAAACTTCGCTAGCAGCAGACTCGACCGCTTGACTGGTCTAATCAAGAAGAGGTCGTAGACGTGATGACTAAGCTCTGTTGTAATCGTGGTTGCGATAGTCACACAGCCAATGAGACCTCCGAAACTGGAGATCAGCAATCCCACAAAAAATAGAAATGAGAGTCCCTCTGCCTCAGGCTGGACCGCGTATAGGACTACTGTTATAAAAGGCAGTCCTATCCACAAGACCGCCATCACTCGGGACTTGTAGAAGCCCTTGATTTCATCCACAAAGAGTAGACCCAAACTCACTAGGATTCCCCTCCGACATACCGTAAATAGACCTCTTCCAGACTAGGTTTGAGTAGGTTGAGTTGTCGTAATTGGCAGCCCTCTGAGAGTAGTTTCCCGACCACTTCTGCAATCACAGTGTCAATATCTGCATCGGACGTCAGGTGCATTACCTGTCTTTTACTCGATGTCGATTCCAAGTAATCCACACCGGGTATGTCTTCGAAATCGCTGCACATTACTGAACCTTCAGCCACTACAATCTCAATATCATTTCCAACTTGAAAGTGACTCTGAAGCTCATCAGGAGTGCCAACCCTCATCAGTTGTCCTTTATTCAGGATTCCTATCAAAGTTGCAATATCCTGCACATCACTCAGAATGTGAGAGGAGAAGAAAACCGTTGCGCCTCTCTCGGAGAGCCTCTTGATGATCGACTTAACTTGATGTCTACTGGCTGGATCCAGACCAGACATTGGCTCGTCGAGAATAATTAATTCGGGGTCATGTAGCAGAGATTGTGCAAGGCGTAGCTTCTGCTGCATACCTCCGGAGAGATGCACGATTCTGCGGTCCTGAACATCGGGTAGGGTAACAAGTTCTAAGACTTCACCAACACGTTTCTCAAGTCCGGTCTTAGGAAGACCCGACAAGCGACCAAAAGTTGTGAGCATTTGACCTACCGTTCGCCAGTTCTGAAAGCCCACTTCTTGAGGAAGATAGCCGAGCTTTCTATGAATATCTGACATTCCTTCAGAGATTCTTCGCCCATCCACATATACATCTCCATCAAAATCCCGGATGAGGCCCACGAGTATCTTTATCGTGGTTGTCTTTCCAGCTCCGTTAGGCCCAATATAGCCAAAGACTGAACCTCGTGGAATCTCAAATGATACATTCGAAAGGGCTTGAACATCCTTGTAGGTCTTTGATACACCCTCGAATGCTACAATGGGCTCAGTATTTGTTTCTGAGTCTGATTGAGAGAGTTCTGACATGACTCAAGCTCCACTCCCGATATCTCATACCTGCGAGAGCTTATCTTCTTTTGCTTCTTAACAATGCTATGAAACGAGACCGCGAATAAAATGAGGAAGATAGAGGAGTTTCTCAATTCGTTCTCGCGCAGTGTATTTA
>JAGXOC010000168.1 GCA_019894665.1 Candidatus Thorarchaeota archaeon | reverse complement strand
GCCATGATGGTAACGGCATCATTGTGCTGTTTCGGGTCTTCAATTGAGAGTGGTTCTCCCAGAAGGTAGGAGGAAGCAACAACCGCAAGGGGGTTGATTGTAGGTCCGTGGAAACGCATGTGTCTCTTTCGCTTGAATCCTGAGAGATTTCCCTTGATTGTGTCCTCAAGAGTATCAAGGTTCTCAACAAGCTGTGTTTCGTTTCTTGCCCAAGTGAGATAGAATATGCGCACTTTTCGTTTGATTCGTTCATATCGAAGTGCTAGAGGATAATTGGCCAGCATCATCACACGTAAGATGCCGTAGAAAGGCTGTTTTTGTTGCTCATTTGAATCCTTATCCTGTAGATGTGACTCCGGAAACTCAATGAGTTCTACTGCGCCAATTACAACCTCTTTTGTGATGACCATACGAGAGAGCGATATCCCTAGTGGATCTTGTGAAACGGGTTGAACATCATCCGCTGCAGCCTCTTTCTGAAGGGTCCACACCATCAACAAAGTAAGGGGAATCCCAATGATGACAAGACTCTGTAGTGGAAACGCTATCGCCCACATATAGAGCGCCTGAATACCGACGATAACTATTGCACCAACCGCGACAACAAAACCACTCAACCAAAGAAGACCCTTCTCTTTGGAAGGTCTCGAGAAAATCAGGGCACATGATCCTGCAAAGAAGCAAACACCAGAGAGGAGTACTGCTTGACCTTTCACTGCTGCTGATCCGATGGGAACTAGTGAGAGTAGCCATGTGATAAATGACGCTGGTGCCAAAGTTGCAAGGAGCACAATAAGAAACTTGATCAGTCTTAGTATACCAAATCCTGAATTCCCATCATCTGTCATTGTCCCATCCCTCTTTTGATTGATTTCGTAATCGACTGCACTTGTGTTCCCTCAGTGCCTTTTCTACTCCCACCGATTCTTCATCGTCCGCAGGAACCGGTCTGTTGAGTGTATGAATTGTAGAGAATTAGATATCCAAAGCCCTTTGCACGCAGGAGAATACGGATTGACGTCCTTTGTATGTCTGAAAAATTGAATCTAAAACTGAGCGGTAAGTTGTTGGGCTGTTTTAAACGAGATTTTTCGATTTACAGAGTTATGGGCTCTTTTTCGTAAGGTGTAGAGTCCATTTGTGCACTCGTACAACCTATTTGAGAATAGAAATCCAGAATAGATATATTCTAGAATCTGGGAGAGTATTATCGGGGTTATTGGAATGTTACGAGATTGGCATGTCCGACTCTTCTTCATGGTTATTCTAGTTTCTACATTGATTTATGTTCAGGGAGTGGACACGCAACTAGGACACTCATCTCCAGTCAATCATGAAAGGTTTATTCAAATCCCTGAGCTCTCTGAATATACCAACCATAGTCCAATAGAAATTTGGTCTAATCAAGACTTTGAGGACCAAGGTTGGCCGGGCAACGGAACTGCAGCTAATCCATACGTCATTGAGGGCTTAAACATAACTACTAACGAAACCGGCATCTTGATTTTCGATACTACAGTCTACTATAGGATTGAAAACTGTCTCATCTCATCATTTGGATCTCGTGACAGAACAGGAATCCGCACTCAGAATGCACCATATGGCTCTATTAGTAATTGTACCATTGATACGCATAAAGAAGGCATCATTGTAGGAAGAGATTCAGATTTCTGCAATGTGACCAACACGATTTGTTTCAACAATCTGTTTCTTGGGATTCAGATTAATGGCGACTACTGCAAAGTCTGGAACAATACTTGCTTTGGGAATGGTGGAGGGATTCGTGTTGGTGGTGCTCAACATTGCATAGTATATGACAATAATCTAACTCTGAATCGTGGTGGTATGGTCATATCCTCTAGTCAGTTCATTGATGCATACAACAACACCTTGGAGTATAATTCTGCGAGAGGTTTTGATGTGGAATTCTCTGATTTCTGTACTATTCAACAAAACTACGTATTTAGATCGGGTGATGAAGGATTCTTCATTGAAAACATAGACGAATGCACGTTCATCGAAAACACGGTTCTAAATAGCTCACGCTACGGATTCTATCTTGAGGATACGCGGAACTGTGAATTCAGGAATAACATTGCAGCATATAATCACTGGGCTGGTTTTGTGTTAGATGATGCTGATGATAACGATATCATTGAGAATAACGTGACCCAGAACTCAGAGATTGGTATCACAATGAACATACACTGTACTGGCAATCGAATGTATCTCAATCGACTCAGTCTACATCCATATGACAATGGTAGAGATTATTCTGGATTGAATTATTGGGATGATGGGGTGTCAAAAGGAAATTACTGGGATGACTATAACGGTCGTGGTCCATATGCTATCGGAGGCACAGGTGGAGCCTACGACAACTATCCCTTCTCTCTAGGGATTATCCCTTACCTTCAGCACCCAGAGGACTTGGTTGTTGAATACGGTTCATCTGACAATGAGATTTTCTGGGATGCCTACGATGTTGACCCATCAACGTACGAGCTCTACATAGATGAGGTGTTTTCTTTCTCAGATGCTTGGAATGGTTCACCCATTGTCATTGACATTGATGGATTAGCTATCTCGGTCTACAATTATACAGTATTGATTACGGATGTTCTTGGACATTCTGCTGCTGACACTGTATTTGTTACAGTTCATGATACAATTGCACCATCAATTAATGACCACCCCAATGTTGTTTTTGAGTATGGTTCATCTGACTACACGATATCTTGGGCTGTGAGTGATCTTGACCCATCGACATACGAGTTGTATGTGGATGAATCATTGCAATTGTCAGACGCCTGGAACGGCTCAAGCATCAACATCACTCTCAAAGATCCTGGAATCACAGTCTTCAACTATACACTCAGGGTGATGGATAGGTCAGGAAACTCAGCATCTGACACAGTCCTTGTCACGGTACAGGACATTATCTCGCCCACTGTCAATAGTCCATCCGATATTGAATTAGAAGAGGGAATGACTGGATACAATATCACATGGGTTTCTGGTGATCTTGACCCAAGTTCGTACATCATCTATAGAAATGAGGTAGTTATTGAAAACGATGTTTGGAACTCAGCTCAAATCACAATCTCACTAGATGGACTTCCTGCAGGAATATACAATTTCACTTTGGTGCTGTTTGATGGTAGTGGTAATACAGCAGTGGACTGTGTCATCGTTACTGTAACAGAGATTGCATCTACCACTACTAGTTCACCTACATCTACCACTTCTACATCTACAACATCAGACACAACGACAGCCAGTCCTACGGTTGAACCAACATCCGGACAAGTAGATCCACAGATGATTTTGGTTGTAGCTGGATTGGGTGTCACAATAGTGACAATATTGATCATTGCTATCATTATGTTCAGAAAAGGGAAAACATGAAGATCTCTAGGTGCTTTTCAATCTCCATCGAAACAAATTCTTGGTAGATGTCACAATGTGCAACGTACGAGAACAACGAACGAAGATCCTTTTGACATGCGTACGTCCTGCCCTACATCAAATCTAGAGGCTCTGGGCAGATACACGGGCTTTTCTTACATTTTGAGCAAGTATTGTTGTACTTCTTATAGAATGCGTCAGAGACATCAATCTCTAGTAGATTGGCCAATGAACAGAGCCATGCAAAGACATCCGCAACCTCATCAGCGATGGCCTGTGCAGTATCTCTGTTCTTGATCGCCTCGCTCAACTCTTCAAGCTCATCGAAAGTCCTCTTCAGAGTTCCCTCAACACCTCGAGCTTGGTCTCGCTCCAGGTAGATCCTTCGCATCATATCTTGTGCTTCTTCGATTTTCAATTGAAACCCTCCATGAGAGCCTGTGTTACTAACAGGCCCTACATGAATCGTAAATGGGCATAGGCAGGAGTGTCTGTATCGAAAGCGTAGTGCACTTTCTGGTATTCTTTTCTGAACTCAGCAACTTCTGCTGCTATCTT
>JAGXOC010000167.1 GCA_019894665.1 Candidatus Thorarchaeota archaeon | reverse complement strand
GGATCAGATTGTTCATCAGGCAATTGGGCAATTCCTCTTTTCAGTTGAAACGTCCATAATGGAGAGGTCTCTTGAATAAAAATCCATGATTCTGTATATTACTATCTTGTGTGTTTGTTATCCGCGAATCACTGCGTGTTTGTATGTCATAGTAAAGGGTTTACAAAGAAAAAAAAGATTATCTGTGGCAAAAACGTTGACCGAGGTTTTTGGTGGACAATTAAAATGGAAGATCGTGTTTCAGGCGATTATTCTAAAGGTACCGTGTTCACAGTGAGGCTTCCTACCTCCACCTAGGTTCATTTTCACCAAATTTGATTAACCAAGATGGGACTCTAGGCATTGATGATAAAGCTTTAATCAAATTAATGAGGCTTGTCTGACTGGAATGATAGACTGCTCGACTATCGAGTTATTTCTGCAGAAGAGACTGATTCAAGTGATTCGATTCTATCTCTTACTACTTTTCTGATGTCATTGAGCATTGGTGCTAAACTATCTTCTCGACCGCTTCTCAAATCCTCAATAGAGCGTATATCCTTCATCATTGCCCCAAGTCTATCTATGAGACTCATGACTCCAAGATTAAAGATATCCCTGAAACTACCGTCAATTGCGTATAGGACTCGTTTTCTACCTCGCCCTGTCTGATCGTAATCTCTCCGTCCTTCAATTACCCCGAGAGCTTCAAGTTGCGAGATTATCAATCCTGCATTTGCGCGTGAATATCCTGTTGTCTTACATATGTCATCAGAACTCATGCGATTCCCAGTTTCGTAACTTTCCATAAAGAGTGATGCTAGAACTGGTCCTGCGTTGGTGGATAGACCTATCCATTTTGACACTTTCTCAAACAGCCGTGTAACCGGACCTCTGAGAAAACCGTTGTCATCTCCCATTGAATTGCACCTGTTGATTCCTTTTGCTATCTAGCGAATCTAAGCCTTGCTCCCATTTTTACAATTTCGCTAATCCATATATGATTATTGGATTTTCCTAATATTCCTGTTATGATTGTTTGAAATGTATGGTAGTTTCAAATTGCATCCTAAGTTTAAAGAAATCTTACAAACCCGTTATCCCAATACAACACCATTCACTATCAGCACTATGAAGTCTTTTTCAATAAACTTCCAAGTCCTTCTTTACTCAATAGGGAGTGGATTATTGACTTCATTAGTTCTTTCAGTAATCTCAATACCAGGCATCACATATTCATATGAGTAAAAATCACAATTCGCTCCCACGACTGACCATAAAGAGTACATCGGCTCCAAAATATTCTCCCTTCACGACCCTTGTGCTAGTCTGAATCCTGCTGCCGTCCACTGCCACAAGAGGATAATCAAGTTTGATTACTTCTCCATGCTTAGCCGCCTGCAAGACATCTGCTATCCTAGTCTGACTCTCTTTATCGTAGAAATCTAGAATGCTTTTCCCATTCATTGTGCCATCATCTGTTCCTAATCTGGTGCTTGCGGTATTGTTGGCATGGAGAACAAGTCCAGCTTTATCAATAACGAAGAATAGGTCCTGAAAGGAATCGAACATACCCATCATTTCTGTTTGCGATTGGATGATTGATTGCTGTGCCTTTACTCTGGCCATATAAGCTCCGACCTGTATAGATATAGCTTCTAGAGTATGACGATCTGTGGTGGGTATCTCGTCATGCGAGTGTGATCCTAGACTGAGGATTGCTACAGTTCTGCCTTCAAAGAGAACTGGTACAATCGCCACCGCTGTTAGGTCTTCATAATCACTGAGTTTCTTTAGAGAATCATCAATATCAGATTTTGATACGTAAAGTGGTTCTGTAACCTCTAGGCTCTTCTCTTGACCGAGAATGCTCTTGAGAAACTGAGAGGACATTCCTTGGCTTGTTGAGAGGTCGAGCTGTCCTGTCTTGTCATCAACGAGAAAGATTCCCCCCGTATCAACACCTTCCAAATGAACAGCTGCCTTCAGAATCCTATCCAATGCATCAATCAGATTCTCAGTTTTGCAGAGAGTGTTTCCTAACTCTCGCTGTAAAAGTAATGAATCTTCAACCTTTTTTCTCATAGCTATTTCTTCTGCTAGCTGCTCATTGGTCTTTGTCAACTCAGCAGTTCTTTCTTCAACACGGTTCTCAAGATCACTCATTGCAGTTTCAAGAGCCTCTCCTTGTCGTCTTGCTTCGACTTCGGTAGATATTCGATTCGCAAGTCGTGAGAACAACTCTCTGAATTCTTCAGTTCCTTTCTTGAGATAATAATCTGCTCCTAGGTTCAAAGCTCTGATGGCAACGGCTTCTTGACTTCGTCCAGTGAATATGATGAAAGGGATATGTGGATTGAACTCTCTAACCCATTCCAGTAGCTCAAGTCCTGTCATGCTATTATGACCTAGAAAGTGATCGCAGACAATTGCATCGAAATCCTCTTCCTCAATTAACCGCAGAGCTTCTTGGTCGGTCGTTGCCGAAACAAGTTCAATTCTTTCATCCTCTCTGGTCAAGAATTTACCAGCTAAGAATAGTAGGTCCTCGTCATCATCTATTACTAGGACCCGTATCTTCATTTCCACTCCACCTCTTATCGCAGAGCTTACCCTACGAAGCGATTCTCACAGTTGAATGCAATGTAAAGGTCAATTGCGAGATATTATACTTGTCATCAAGTCGTTCTCTTGATTTCTCTTTCAAATACTTTCAAATCATATAAAAACAGCAAGCACCATCAGAAACATAAGGCTTGAAATCTACAAGTAAAAAGCACGAGGTAGAGGAAAGTGGCGGAGCACAAAGAAGAAGTCCTTCCAGTCATTCATCTGCGGGTTCGTATATCCAGACCACTCGAGGAAGTCTGGGATAAATTTCTGGATCCCATCGTTATGCTTCAGTGGCTGGGTGATGAGATCAGTGCCGACGTGAGAGTTGGAGGCACAATCAGATTTCTTGGACCGAATGCACCCACAACTCCTGAACTTGCCAACTACTGGGACATCAAAGAGGTAAAGGAACAAAAAGTGCTTCTTCTCAGTTGGAGAATAATGGGTGTCGACACGCTCCTTGTAATCAGATTCAATCCCATTGGTCCAGGTACAATGATCCAAGTGAACCATGGTGCTGTTCCAGTCTCCGCTCGCAACTACCATCTACCTGAGCATTGGAATCTCCTGCTTGCTAACTTCAAGGCCGTAGCTGAGCTTGGTGCTCCTGTTATAAGATTCAATTATTCTAATTATCATCCATTGCGAATCACACGATACGACCCTATTGATGTGCGACTGAGTGTTGTTTGCAAGACGCCCCCATCCTTGCCATTTGATGTTTGGACTAATCCCGAGAAATTGAAACATTTCATTCGTGCTGATCACCCAGTAGTTGACCAACAATATGCCGGTATCTACACTTGGTGGGCAGAAGGTAAGGGACCTGTCGTATTCAAGAAGATGATTCAGGACCGAGAATTAGAGTTCTCCTGGGTACATGGTGATGAACCAGAAACCTTAGTCAATGTCCGTTTTGAAGAGGTCAATGACCATACACTCGTCACTCTCCATCACCTAGGATTCAGCGAACCTGAAGCTGTTGTGGGCTATGATATCGGTTGGTCGGGTATACTTGCAGAACTCAAACTTGTTTGTGAACTAGGCGAGTCTGGAATCGAGAGAATTAGCGATTGGGGTTAATTTTTTTTCACACTACAAACAGAACCAAACCTGGAAAGAGGAACAACCACATTGCAACCGAAGTTATCATCGGGATGAAGAAGTTGTCAGTCCACCCGATGCTCAAAAATTCTGCAGTAGTTGAACAGATTGCAATGATGAAGATTTGAGGTAGAACCAAGAGGATGACAGTGTCAGGGGAGAATATTGCAAGTGAGGTAATAACAGACAGAGTTGTGAAAACAAGTACTCCTATGCTCCCCTCGAAAGACTTGTCACGGTACTTGCGATTGATAATCTTCCCCCCAAATGGTCGACCGAAAACTTCTCCAGCAGCATCTCCCCAAGACACTGCGAGGATTGATGCGACAAAGATCTCAGGTCGTGAGAAAAATACAAGGAACACCAGTCCAAAAGATACAAGCC
>JAGXOC010000166.1 GCA_019894665.1 Candidatus Thorarchaeota archaeon | reverse complement strand
CACATCAGCATCTTGTTGAGTATTCGACGTGTCATCTATGCAGCCCCCTCCATCACTAACTCGAACTCATAACACCATAAAACAGAGTCAACGGTGAGTTTTCTATTGTGCATCTCGATGAGACCAGCAATGTACTCATCAGGAGAATAGCCACCCTCTTGGTGGGCGTCAATCTTGCTGATGTCACCAAGTCGTTCTTGCCAGACCCGTGTTATCCGGATGTGGCAGTGAGGCACACCAAAGAGTTTTACTCTGCATTGTTGAATACTCCCAACCTTTTTGGATGGGACCACCTCACCCTTCTTTGCACCTTTCTTATATCTCGAAATGAGTCTGCGTGTCTGGGTCTTCGTGCCCATGCAAATCATGTCAATGTGATTTCTCTGGAAAAGCAACATCTACTTAGCTCCCTCCAGTCCAGCAGCTTTGACAATCAAAGCAACCATTGCTTCAACAGCATAGTAGGTAGTTTCATCCTCATACTCTCGTAGTTCTTGGATGAGATCAATAAGAGTCGAAGTCAATGTGATAGCGCGTCCGATGGTCGAGTCCGAGCCTAGTGGTTGTTCTTTCTTCTGCGCTGTTCCAGGAGTGAATCCATGCATGTTCTTGAACTCTACAAAGTCCGTGTTGGTGTGGCTCAGGTGTGACTGATGCAGAATGCTGACGTTTCCTTCAACAATTGAGAGTCGGACCTGGATAGCTCGGATTGACCAGTCAAGTTTCTCCATGATCTCCGGAGATATCTTGCCATCAATCGCTCTGAGAACTTCACTCATCTCATCGACAATGTTGACCTCCAGGAGCTCCTTTGCTTCACTGGAGTCTGGATCGTAGGATTTCTTCTCAGACATCTATGCACCCTCCTTTTTGTGGTCAATGACAATCCAGTATTCACCATCGAACTGAATTTTGCTTATACTGAATCCGAGTGACATCATGTAGTTCCGGATGCTAGCGTAACCTATCTTCAGGACCTTGCTGAGATCATCCAAAGCCATCACACTGTTTCCAGCATGCTTTCTGCAAAGCTCTCGAATGATGCTCATGCGCCGCTCCTTGATGAATCGACGCCCAATCTCAGCCCTCGTCTTTGTCCTGATCTCTGAGATATCGCTCTCTTCGATGATGTTATCTACAAACTTCTGCTTCAGTTCGTTGTTCGTTCCTCTAGGCATCAGGCAGCACCTCCATTGCCACACGTGCTGCAGAACGTCTCACGTGGAGTCTTCACTTCGTTAGAGTCTCCACAGGTCATGCACCCTCCATTAGACTGCAGGAGTGCATGTTCAACCGTAGTAGTCTGGTTCTGACTCATCAACAGACACCTCCTGCGACTGCGACCCGAAGAGTTTGTGCTCCAAGTCCTCGATGATCTTCTTGTAGGCCTCCTCGAGCTCCTTGAACTTCTCGGTAAATTCTCGCTGCATCAAGCCCTTGGTCTTTGACAGCTCTCGTTCGTAGATGTGCTGATATGTTGCTGCCGCTGCGAACTGACCTGCCAGGTTGACGCAGACATTGTCGACATCCTTCAGTGCCCCTGTGAACTCCGCCTCCATCTCTCCGTGAGATCTCACGAACTTCATTGATGTCTTCGGCAGACCATCCCCGTGGTCGACCTCCACGAAAAAGTTGTATCCTTGACTTGGATAGTTCAGGGTCAGTCACATGGTACTCTCGAGTTGTCACCACATTCTTGGCTCGTTCATTGATCTTGTTCCAAAGCACATCCATGTGATGCTCCTGCAGGTTTGGAACTTCCTCGAGCCACTTGCTCAGCTCATCTCTCCATCCAGGACCCTTCACCCACAACTGAACAGACCTCTTCTTTGATACCTGGAGTGTGAAGAAGTCACCTCGAATTGTCAGCCAACCTGCAGTAGTCACTGCCACCTGCGATTGGCCAGCAATAGTCCTGATGTTTTGAATGATGAAAGGATCCACCCACACCTTGGTTATCCTGGTGTTTTCCTTCCATCCACTGTCAAACCCGATCAGCTCTCTCCATGGTCTCAGGCCCACCTCAATTTGGTGAACATGTGAGCTTTTCACCCTAGGGACCCGCCCTAGGTCACCCTTCATAAGCGAGCTTCCATTTTCTCGATATTTCGAGAAGTCTGAGAATATTTCGTGACCTTTCTTGGTAGCCTTGTAGTGGAGTTTGACTATCTTGCCACCAGTCTTCACTGCTTTGAGATAACCCTTCTTTGTAAAACGCATTAGAACGGCTCTAATCGCCGATTCTGAGTATTTGCTACCTCTTGTATTGAGATGCCATGTTCTGATTATCTCATAGATATCTTGAGCTGAAAAAGTAGTATCAGGATACTCTGAGAAGATGATGGCTATGTTTTTCGATGTGACACTCCATCTTTTGGAAGCTCGCTCACTTATTGGAAGCTCGCGAGCTTTTGTGTGTTCACTTGGACGCATGATGTTCACTCCTTAGAAATGGTGAGGGTGAGTGTCGACCCTGGCGAGGTATCGCGTGGTTAGGAGGGAGTTATAGAACATGGAAAGAGGATAGTTCGTTTCGTTCTCAAAACACGTGTTGCCAGGAATATCGCCCACCCTCGATTGTTTCCTAGGCGGACCTCCCGGCGGCCTCTGCAGACCTCTTCTTCTCGAAGGCTTCTCGCGACTCCTTCACGAAAGCTTCAACACGTTTCTGGACCTCCTTGTTGACCTTCTCGATGGAGACCTTTGGTCGTTGGTCGAACCATCCTCGAGATGATGGACAATGTTTCACTTCGATATCCAGAGATCCTTCATCTTGGTCAAATGACTCCTCAACCAGTTCAAGTAATGAGCAATCCACGTTCAGGCATTCATGACACTTGCCTTTGATGTCGAACTTGCCAACTAGATGGTCATGATAGCAAAGATCATGAGAATAGGTGTCAAACTCCATGTCATGCGTGCTATCTACATCTGAGCCTTTGAGGAATCTGTTGAGCGTCAAACCACCACAATGAGCGCATTTGTAGTCAGTCGTCATTGGTCTTCCAGAGTGGATATCATGAATTGCACACTCGTTCTCCTCAGTAGGTTCAATACCTAAGAGACATCGACTCAGCTCCTCGACATCATCGACATAGTATGCCTGACAGTTCATGCAGACTAGGACTGGTTCTGGCTCTGGAAGTGTTTCTTGTTCAGATTTCACTGATTCCGCAGTGGCGGGTGATGTAGGTTTCTTGGATGGGGGCTCTGGTACGGGCGCCCGTACTTTCACACCAGCCTCCTTCAGTCCGAGATCCATGTACTTCTTCGGAATGCCATCATCATAACGTGTGCGTTCCTTGGAGATCTCAGACCGCAGTTTTGAATACGTGTCCTCTGTGATGGCTTCACCAATCTTGCTGTCCTTGAGCCGCTTAGAGACCTCTTTCTTGATTGCCTCAACATGACCCATGTTCTCGATGACCTTTGAGACCATCATCTTGAGTCGTCCAGCACTCACACCATCATAGTCGTATTCAAGACGAGCGAACCTACCGCTAGTGTCATCATGGCCATAAGAATATTTGACAATCGCATCCTCGCGTCCGGACTCGGTGATCTCTTTGAGTATCCATCTTGCGAGACGTCGTTGCTCTGATGGCCATTTCTTCAGACGTGCAAGCTGTTGACCATGATACGTTGTGATCTTCCTGTCGATGAGCGCTTGACGGATTGGATTCTCTGTGATACTTTCTCCCTTTTTCTCGTTTGGTGGCCAAGACTCGCGCCATGCACTAATGATACCGAAGATGTGCTGTTTTGATAAATCAAATATCTCGGTCAGTTTCTTCTGTGTGTAGACCTGCGGATGATTCTCATACATCAGTACAATGCTGTAGTCGCGGTCTCCATGGTCGAAATTGTCCTTGTTCTGGTTCTTCTCGAGAGCAATCAGCTCGCCCTCTGCATTCGTGCACTGTACTAGAACACTGACAGGATACTCGAGGACTGGACTTTTTTGATGCGTATAGAAGATACCTGAAGAAGGAGTCTGAATATAGTTCACAAGCCAAAGTGATGGAGAAGCTAGGGTCGAGCAAGGGTACTGTCTATCGTCATTTCAAGACGATTTCGGAACATATCACTGCTCTTCGAGAAGATAGCTTCGAGACTGCAGGAGAAGAGATACCTGCACTCACCCAGGAACGCACTGCGCAGATCCTCAAGAATGGTG
>JAGXOC010000165.1 GCA_019894665.1 Candidatus Thorarchaeota archaeon | reverse complement strand
GGTCCATCTTGAGAACATTTCCAGTTCCACCAGCATATGTCCATCGAGTGAGCTCGTCACCGGTGTCAAAGGTTGTGTTGTAGTAGTCGGGAACACTGTTGTTCGGATCGTTGTCAATCCAATTGAACACGAATGCCCAAAGGTCGTCATAGGCAGTAGGACCTACATACCTAGTACCTAGTACATCCTGATCACCAGTGACCGAGATGGTAGCATAGTCTGAGCTTAGGAAGCGTCCGTACGACCCAGTCGAGGCTGTTTCCATCGCAGTGTTCAGTACTATGTAACCGCCCTTGGTTGAATCATAACCAGTGGAAGTTGTCTCGTTGTAGATGTATGTCTCAAAGGTGAACGTAGTCACTTCGTCAACAACATATTGTGCGTCAGTCCAATCCCAATCAGTGTAGGTACCAAAGTCGCCTTGTACGCTTATGGTCACCGCATCAGTTTCTTCAACTAGACCAAAGTACAGGTTGCCATCGGCAAAGTTACCTGGTGGAGTTGTAGTGTTGATGAATGTTTGGATCTCGTATGGATTCATGTCGTTTTGCCAGGCCTCAGCTGTTGCTGTGCCCCAGTTTGCGATTGAATCATAGGTGTAGAATAGGTTACCATTTCCATTGACTACGTAGTCAATAGCTGCCCATGCGTTAATGACACCATGACCTTGTGATAGTCCATCCATACCAGTGTCGTCAGCAGTACTTTGTATGACAGTCTTCACCATATCAGGTGTCAATGCACTGTTTGCATCGAGCACTAGAGCGGCAAGACCTGCTACCAATGGACAAGCCATTGATGTACCAGCGTACACTGCGTATGGTGTTCCGGCTGTAATACCGAAGACTCCACCATAGGTTGGTACTAGACCATAGTTGTTCCTACCAGGAGCAAGAACGTCTGGCTTCGGATATCCAAGGGTTAGAGGACCTCTGGATGAGAAGTCAGCAATCTGATCAAAGCCCTGGCCTGGACCATATGCGTCATTGAACGTGTGGGAGCTTGTTGATGCACCAACGTTGATTATCTGAGGTGCTCTTGGGGGTGTTGTTGTACCATAGCCAGGACCAGAGTTACCCGCTGCGAAGCAAATGACCATTCCTGGATAGTGTGTAGCATTAAAGAATCCAGGAGTTGCCACTGCGGCATAAATCAGTGAATACTGACCGGCTAGTTCGAAGTACTGTGGTGCTACCCAACCCCATGAGTTACTGGTGATATCCATTTGGTGATCGCTTGCGTAGTTCCACTCCCAATAGCCTGAGGTTCCGTTTAAGTCGAAACCAGCAGAATAAAGCATAGAGTTGAACTCAGAAACAACACCGACAGTCTTTACACCCATGATTGTTGAATTAGGTGCAACACCAGGCAGATACTCCATTGCGCCGTTAAGGCCAACAGGGTACTGTGTTAATCCACGACTGGCAATTTGAGCACTTACGAAAGTTCCATGTGAGTCACCATCGTACATGATACCAAGATAACGACCGTCACTGCTCATACCATCAATCATACCTCCCCAAATGGGATCCGCGACATGACAAAGTAAGCCAAGTCCGAAACGTGCACTATCAGATGGATAGACGTAGTATAGGTTTGTGTGTGCACCGGTGCCATCAGCTGTGTAGTAATAACCACCAGCTAAATCATCTGCAAAACTCCAGTCACCCATAGCTTCGTACATAGCCCATGTTGCAGTGTCGTTGAAGTCATATATTCCCCAGTTAATGTTGGAATTCCAGAAATCAGTCCATGCACGTGTTGTGTTCCAGTCAACGATAATTATTGTACTGTTTACAACGAGTGTTGCAGCAAATAGTCTCATACTTGGGTCATAGCGACGCTGAACAGAGTAACCGTTGGAAGCGTACGGAACCATTTGCCAAGTACCAAGTGTCGCATTTAGTGTGACATTCATTGAGCCACCACCAGAGATGGTAGTTGGATCCGGAATTTCAAGAGGCTGTCTCAAGGCGTCGTAGTAAAACTCGGTAATGTTTGCAGTCAGGGCTGGGTCGTCAAGGTAACCATCAGGCCACCATGCATCGATATATATATCGAAGAAGTAATCCAGATCGTACATACCACCCAAATACTGAACATAGGGACTTCCGTCGTTGTGCTGATAGGTACTAGTATTAATGTAGGTCTTTCCACCTTCAGTGTAACTTAGTATGTTCCAGCTTGAGGTAGCGAGCCATCTTGCAGGATCAACAGTTGTAAGGTTAACTCTGTAGCCGTTGATACCAAATCCATAGCCTGATGGATCATAGCTTGTTGGAAGTCCATCAGAGCCAAAGTCGATTGCATCGACCATGTCAGGACTGCTGAAGTCTGTACCTGTGTCAATAACACCAATTCTTGATCCAGTACCATCATATCCAGCTGCCCAAGCTAGATCTGCACCAATTTCAGGAATAATTGCGTATGCCTCTGGTTCAGTTTGTGGGGGAGCGTCGGATATAATATCTCTGGGTTCTACGCCGCGTGTTACCTCTCTTTTGAGAGCATCGGCAAATGCGGTTACAATACCGTCAAAGTTCTCGATTGCGGTGACTGCCTCAGGACTTGATACAAATCCGGAAGTAATTGTCATCGCACCGATCTCAACTTTCCAGTTGACATCGATTATCTCATCTAGACTAGCAACATCGGAATCTGAACGGACGGTGACAAGAATTCCTACGTCCCCTGCATCATTCCGAGAAACAGAATTTGAAATATATCCTGTATCCCTATAACTAGCTAGAATCGAACCGAGTGGACCACCTTCCTTCTGAGTATCGACGTATCTTTCAATATCCATCAATACATCTTCAGGAGTGGCATACTCTGGTGCTGCAACCGGTTGAATCTGGGCCATGGGAGTGAAAGGTACAAGGACCATAGTAAGGGTCAATGTAGCGATCACGAACATAACACCAGCCTTCTTTAGGTTGTTCATGTTTATTTTTCTCCTCACGTGTTAGTAGAGAACAACCTCGTCCAACGAGCACCATCTCCTCTTAGAAGATATCCTCTGGACGCAAACAAAACCTCCAACGTCAATCAAATGTGATGGACGCTGCTCCTCTTTCAGCGTTCTCCACGGGTATGTGATTAACCTCCGTCAGCAGTTTTGCCTCTATTAAGGATTGTGCAAGAATTGTACTAAAAGGACTATCCATTCTTCCTTATCATCCCGTGTACAGACCAAGACCAGTCAAATGAGAAAAAAAAGATGGTATATTGCTTCTTGTGAAAGAAGAACGGATATGAGGCTCAGAAAATGTCAATGTGTAAGCAAATACACCATCCTGTGAAACAATCTTCGAAAATATCAAACACTCAATGACTCATCGAAAACATAAGACAACGAGTTAAGGAATCTGAACGATGATTATTCACGGACCATCTTCTTGATTGTGTCTACGATCTCGTTCACCATGATGATAGCACCAATCATCTCAACCTTAGGCGCCTCACCATGGGAATCACCAATATCTCTAGCAACTCGAGTCATGGATCGACCTAGGCTTTCAATCAATGAAACCAATGCCTTTTTGCCTCCGTCACTTTGATTGCTCGATTCAACCTGAGAGATTAGTTCAACAAGATCCGAGATGACGCTATCAGAGACCTCGGACGCGGTTTCTGCTCTTCGGCTTAGATCCTCCCATTTTGTCTGAGCCTCACTTAATTTGCGTGATAACTCAGGGACTATACTGTCATCAACAGTAGCAGTAGGGGATCTAGTGGATCCTTCAGCAGCAAGACGCAGATCAGCTATCTCAGTCTCCAAGGATTCAATGAGTGCATCTTTCATCTTGATTTTTTCAACAGAACTCGTATCTGTAACAGGTGTG
Source organism: Candidatus Thorarchaeota archaeon (assembly GCA_019894665.1). GTDB lineage: Archaea > Asgardarchaeota > Thorarchaeia > Thorarchaeales > Thorarchaeaceae > SMTZ1-45. The sequence continues at coordinate 386 of JAGXOC010000165.1, read as the reverse complement.
GCCGCGGGACCAGCCTTCAGTTGTTCTTCCATCAGTGCGATTGATGTTTCGCGTTCACCAATCTCAGCTTTGATGACTTCAAGTTCACCCTCAAGTGCAGTCAGAGATTCCTCTTTTTCTGAAACAAATTCATTGAGTTTCTTGTTCTCTACCTCTAGTTTCTGGAGTTCTTCCTTAGAGGTCTTAGATTCATCCTTTGAGCCCTTTAGTTCGTCTCGTAATGCTACAAGATCGGGGTCAACTGGTGAAATCACATAGTATCCAATGACCGAAAGAACCACAACAAAGCCGACAACATAAAGCAGCGAGCTCCAAATGGACCCAAAGAAAATGTCAGTCAAGAGTTGAAGAAGATTTCCAAATGTACTTGCGGATCCAAAACCCAT
>JAGXOC010000164.1 GCA_019894665.1 Candidatus Thorarchaeota archaeon | reverse complement strand
AAAGAGAATTGAATCTCAACGTTGGATTAAATGAAGTGTGCAGATTTGTTAGATGTATAATACCTCAATTCGGTAGTAGTTGTACCACTCTTCCATTGTTATTGTGTAATCTCTGATTGTCCAATCATCTAGATGAGCCCAGTGGTAATCCCTCCGCCAGTAATTTGTAACATAGCGGTCGAAGTTATAGAGCACTCCATCGAAGTAGGATGCTTCAGCGTTGAGGAGAATTGTCACGTTAGGCAGGTAGTCTCGTTCGACAAGCCACCAATTATCTCCATTGATGGTTTCACGGATATATGCGCTGTTGTTTACGTCCTGTATCGACACCAGTCCGTTGTCGTATGGAACATCAAGATCCAAGATGTGTGTGTCCTTCGTGTCCAAGAACCAAAAGTAGTCGAACGCGTCGGTGAATCTATAGAGTGACCTCTCGAGGTCCATACTAACTACGTCTTCCGTTGTTGATCCTCCAATCTGAGGCGAAGTCGTTTCAACAATTAGATGTTTGAAAACAATCTCGTAGTCTATGGAAATTCGAAACACACCAGGTTTCCAAGGAAGACTCACAATCGATGTAGCACCCATCTTCAGATCTGTAGAACCAAGATTCAGTAAATCATTAATACTTCTTGGGTTTGAACGATCAAGATCAAAGGCAAACCAGGTGCCCGAATGGACTAATCGTTCATCATCTATAGAGTCTACATTCTCTCTCTGATATATTTCGTCTAAAGTCAGGAACTGTCCAAGACTTGGATTCATTGCAAGAGCTTCGGTTGCAAGCTCAATCATAGGAGAACGGTCAGATTCACGAGTCGCAATTACTTCGTTGACGCCAACATACAATCTGTAGAAGTGATACACGACCTTGCTACTTGCTTGACTTACGGTTATCGAGATATTAATTGACTCAACAAGATTGAAGGATGATCGTGTGATAGGTCTACCATCTCTCCACAGGGGTACTTTGATAACATCCGGATCCAGAGAAACGCATATTGCTGGGTCGAGGGCAATCATGCTATTACTACCGCCGTAGCCTAGCGAATCCCGGCAAGACACACCTGTAGTGTAAGAAACTGCAGCTCGGTCAGTGTCATCACCTGAGTGAAGGTCAAATGATTGCACTGTTGGTGCTGTACAGACATATTGGTGCATTTCGAGAACCTCACCCGGAACCTTCTCGCCGGTCACCGTGAGATAATCCATCTGCGTCTTGATATACGTGTTTGAATCAGTATCGTCATACCAACCCCAAGAGAACTTGTATGTATAAGGAAATCGAGGTCGGTCTTCATGAACGGTAGCAATAATCGGAATCTCAAGGACCAACCAGCCAGTATCCGAAGAGTCTGTCCATGTTGTTTCATTTGACCAAATGGGATTGTAGTTCCAAGACTCTATGCTAACACGGAATCGTAAATCAGTGGGTATTTCATTCAAAGTCTGCAAACGGATACGCATTCTAAATGTAAGGTTTCCAAGTCCGGTCCATCCTTCCAGATCCAAAAAACCGAAAACTCGGACAAGACCGTTAGAACCAAGACTACCCTCCTCTTCACGAAGAGTAGCAATTCCATCCTCACATGTTGAAACATAAGATCCTCCTTGTGTTGTAGTGTTTAGAGCCCAATAGTAATCATACAATTCAGAGACGTAACTGAAATTGTTGACTGTAATGACATCGGAGCCAAAAGAGAATGGTTTAGTTGTTTCCAAGTTCTGGGGAGTAGATAAAACTGGAGGACTTACAGTAGGTGGAATCATACCAATCGTCATTAACGATAATGGGAGTGCTAAGATAAGAACTGATACAACTAAAACAGATTTAGTCTCTTGCCTATTCAAGCAATCACGATCCCACTCTTTTGTGAATCTTGGGTTATTGAATACCCCACCACGCGTCTTCTATGCTTTGTGTTGCCTCAGCATATAAGGATTCCATAACAATGACGTGTGATCTCAAGGTGTTTCGTTAGAAATTACCAAAAAGAGAAACAATGCTGCAGAGGACATTAACCTTCGCAGCAAATCGCTAACTAAAGCATCTCATCAAGCAGCTCGAGGAGCTCAACAAATGAGGGTGTCAATTCGTTCAATTGCCGATCAAGTCTAGTCTGAATGTCCAATGATAGGAAACATATGGTGGGACATAATCAGAAGCCCAGGTTTCGATAACCAGTGGAACCCCGGTAGTGAGAGAAATGACCCCATGCCAACCGTTACCGTTGTCTACATTGTAATATCTATGCCCGAAAAACAAGTTATTCTCACCGAGTATTGCCAAATAGGTGTTACACCCGAATTCGTGTTGTCCAGCCTCTGTAGCATTGTCTGGAAAGATTGCGTCGAGATACTCCCACCCTCCAATCGGCAGGAACAGTCGAGAGATGAAACTTTCAAGTGATGTTCTAAGATCTGATGGAAGAACGCTACCATTGTCTAAGTTTACGTGGACTTTTGGTTTGGATATTAAATCAAGAAAATCAGTTTCGGAGTTAATAGTGTCGTTGGGAAGTGACGTGATCAGTACTCTCATCATTGTGTTTTCAGTGATGCCTAAACCAGAGGATGTTGTATTGAAGATGAACTCGTCATCGACTGACACAGCCCATGTGAAAGAATGTTCAGGCTGCGGAGGTTTCTCCCAAGGAAAGACGGTAGCTGAATCAATGAATACAAACACAATCAGCATACAAAAGATAGGAACAACTAGTAACTTCAACATGTGTGTCTTTGTTCTCCCACGCAGCAAACTCGAACACCATTGTTAGGGTATTTGTCTTCCAATATCACTCTTTTGCAAGCAGTAACAAAAAAGAAAAACACTGCTGCAGAGGACATTATCCTCAGCAGCAAATCGCTAACTAAAGCATCTCATCAAGCAGCTCTAGGAGCTCAACAACCTGCAGCTTGGACCCAACTTCAGATAGATCCTTACCGGTTTCTTCTTCCTCAGCCTTCAACGCATTTATCCCGTCATCCAGATTTGTGACACAGAAGGGGCAACTAGTCATGACGACCTCAGCGCCCGTTGATGCGGCCTCTTTGAGTCGTTCCTTGGAAGTCGCGATGGCAAAGTCTGAAAATTGAGCCTTGACTCCGCCTCCAGCACCACAGCAGAAGCTATCGCCCTTGATTCGATACATCTCTTTAAACTCAAGACCAGGAATAGCCCCAAGAACCTGACGTGGAATCTCATAGTGTTCCAACTTAGCCTTCTCAGCTCTTCGGCTATCAAGCAACCAATTGTCAGACTCCGCGAGAATCTTCTTCTCAATGGCTAGACCAATGTGACGTATACTGTGACAAGGATCATGCCATGTGACCTTCTTCCCGTAGGGTTTGTCGAGTTTCAGCTTACCTTCCTGCAGATACTGGTTGATGAGTTCAACAGTGTGTATAACCTTGAAGGGGAGTGGTTCTCCACTCATCTCAGGGTAGTCATTGCGGAAGGTCTTGTAACAACCTGCACAACTGTAGATGAGCAGGTCGTAATCCTTGAATAACTCGAGGTTCTCTTTCATTACCTTCCTGAACACATCTCTGCGGCCAGACCTCAGGATTGGAGAGCCACAACATACCTCGTCGCTCAGAACTGTGAAATCAATTCCGAGCTTTGTGAGAATGCTTGCGGTGGTCTCAGCAATCTTCTGCTGACGATATGAGGCAGTGCATCCAACATAGAATGCAACCTTAGTGCCAGGTTTGTCAATCTCACCACTAAACCACTTTGTGCGGTCCTCTCTTGGCTCACCGTATGGATTTCGCATTTCCTCTTTATCGACGCGGTCACCCATCCCTTTGTGCTTGTCCAGTGGTTCAACACCAGACTCGATGATAGCAGCACGCAATGCCTCAGTGACTGCCACAGTGTCGATATAGTTGGGACACTGGGTCTCGCACATGGCACAAGTTGTACAAGCCTCAGTAATCTCAAGGAGTTCCTTGCTAGCAGGAAGTTCTCCGTTCAAGAATGCACGGGCCATCCATTGTTTACCACTATTGAAGTATCCTTCCCAGCCATAGTAGATTCCAGCAGGGCAACCCTGTAGCATACCGGTGTACTCCTCGTTTTCACCCTCTTTATCGGGTTCACCAGAGTAAGCGTATTGGCATGCACGACAGTGAATGCAACGTGCGTTGACTTTACGCAGTTCTTCGAGATCCATTGTCAATCATTCCTCCATCTTGCGTTAATTGTATTAAAGGTTAGGAACTGTAACTTATTCGCCTCCCAGCTTTCACTCATTGAGCGGATTCGGCAGGTTAGTTACAG
>JAGXOC010000163.1 GCA_019894665.1 Candidatus Thorarchaeota archaeon | reverse complement strand
CTAAGAATGCCACAAAGTTGCCCCTTGAAGTGGTTTCCCGATGTATTGACTTCTCTTCTAAACCCGGAGATATTGTTCTTGACCCATTTATGGGAAATGGAACCACCGCAATAGCAGCTAAGATGAACCTGCGTCATTTCATTGGCTTTGAAATCAATGAAAGGCTTCAACCTTTGCTAGAGAAAGAAATTACTAAAGCTGAATCTGGGGAGTTGTATGTTCCCTACAATACGCGCCTTCCTACGATTGAGGAGCTTGCAGAGATATACCCCAAAGCTTTTCGTGAGTACATTCGCAAAGAGAAGGAGACCTGAGGGTCTGAAAAGAGAGAATGGTACACATGGATGTAGAGGAACTGTTCAGACGACATGGTTCAGAGCGTGACCAGCTTGCAGATGCTACCAGTGTCAGTGACCTCTATACCCGACAGTATGGTGCTGAATTGGCGCGTTGGGAGTCACAATTACTGCAGCAGTTCCAAGAGAAAGAAACAGCCCGTCTTTTCAGATATCGCGGGTTCGTACATCACACACGGGATACCACTCTGGTGCTTCTGACTCCTAGCCCTTGGCTGATGGAAGGAGAATTCATTTTCTTTGATAGAGATCATGAGCTACCACCTGATGGAGCCTACATCGAGGTGGTTGGTCCAAGAGTGGCTGCTCCACAACCACTGCAAGATTCTCAAACAATCATTCGGGCTATTGCGGCTGAGACTTGGAATTCTCTATCGGTTGACTTTCTATCAGATGTGCGCCCTCCAATGAGTCTCAAGGAGCTCTCCAATATTCTCTTTGAACGTGTAGGAATGGCTGAGTCCAGTAAAAGGGTATTTGCCCGTCTGTTTGTTTCTAGTCCTCCCTATCAAGATAGTATCGGAGGGTTAACAACAGGTATTCAGGCTATTGCATCCCAAGCTCAGGTTCGACGTTTGCTCTCATTCATCCGAGGAGTGCTCCCTCCAGCTATGAAGGGACGACAGCCATCACACAGGAGTGTTCAAGGAATCAAAGTTAGGGCACCTCGACTCTGGCGTTTTGATGTCGGATCTTATTCTGTCAACAGGATGCAAGAACTCTGCGTGCACCGCAAAGATTCAGCTGGATACAGAGAAGTTTCTCTTGGTACCCTCACAGGAACCGAAACTGCATCTCTTCCTGATGTTCCCCTAGCATTAGCATCAGAAGATTTCTGGGTTGAAACTGGGGATCCCTCGCAACTACGATTACCCATTCTGAAATCTGCTATAACATTTCAAATGCTTACACCGACAATAGCCAAACGGAGCATTGACTCTAGCACTGAACACATATTGTACCGGCTAGAAGCCATGCGGGAGAGCTATGGTCTGGAAGAGAGGGCTCTTGCACGGGGAAATCTACTTGACGCAGACGCTCTTGGACGCCCACTTAGCACTCTCAGACTTGCACGTTCCACAGCTCGGGCATATTGGAAGGATAAAGTGACTGCAAAAGACCTGAAGCATGCTTGGAATCGGGTACTCGAACCCGCCCTCAAGGAGTTCATTGAGCTCACTGAGTTGAAAGAGGGTGCTGAGAAGGACTGGGGCAAGGGAAGTCGTATTGACAAATTCAATACTAAGGTCCTGAAGGCGGTCAAGAAATTAGATGCTGGGAAACAAGGGTCTCTAGGACCAACTCTGAATGAAATTACAGAAGAAGCAGGTGTTGAGCGGCATGTCGCTGCAGAGACCCTTGCGCGGATGAAGGACAGTGGCGTCCTCTATGAACCCCGCCCGGGTCGCTACAGGTTAGTCTGAATGGGTCTATGGGATTGACTTGAAAAACTCCTCTGGTTCCTGTCCTTCCTCAATCAACTCTATCTCTTGGACTCCTACTCTTTCAGCATCGTATCTCCGAGCTAGGATGTTACCATCAAACTTCTCTCGTGATGTGGCATCTTTGCCTCGCCAGACGAATATATCATCCCAGGCATCCAACAAGAACACATCATCGCTCTTCAGAGAGTCCTTGCTAAGTTTCACTTCTGCAAAGTATGTCTCATCACCTTCACGATGAACTCGCCAGAGCTTATGCTCGTGGGTTTCCATCTGAACCTTCTTCAGGATGCCTTCCGTGTCCTCATCTGTCAGTTGGAAGTCATCGAAGAGTGCCTTAAAATCGTCAGGTTCATTTCCTCCCTCGATTCGGTCGATGTCTCCCTTACCCTCGAGTGCTGTGTCCCTCATCACTGCTGATGCAGCCGTGAGGAATTTCTCGTCCACTGAGGAGTTAGGACCAATCCATAGGTAGATCTTCGTTCCTGCATCTACAAGAAAACAGTCTCCTCGAGCGAATTTTCCGGGGTCCTTCATCTTCACTAGTCGACCCTTCTGAATATGGTATGTAGTCGGCTCTGCCATGTACATGTCTCCTAAGTTTCGTAATCTAGTATTCATGTATAAATTAAATCTGTTCTTACGTAGCACGATTGTATGAGTTCAAAAGACCCATTCGCAATAAGAATATTCTACGTGACAAGACTCATGGTCACGTTGTAAGTATATGTCCATGGCTGGCTGATCCGATGAACCCAGAAAGAAACTATCTGCGGAACTCCTGTATTGAGGTCAATAATTCCATACCATTCTGATTGTTTTGATGTTTCATTTGAACTATAACCGAAATAGAATGAGTCTCTCAAACGAGCTGAGAGATAGGATTCATGTTCCAAGAATGGTCTATCAATCTCATTTGGAAAGAATGAGTCAAGATGGTTCCAACCTCCAATTGGGAGCATACTCCTTGAAATGTGAATATTGATTGGGAAATAATATGCGGTTGGAATGCTAGTACCATTTGCAAATGTCGAACTAGTTTTCAAATGCCCCACTATGTTTTCAATGAAGTTTGTTGCATAGAATGTGATTGTGACATTGGGAAGTGAAATTATCTCAACAGCAATGCGCGTGTTATTCATAGATGCAAGTGGTGGAGGAAGAGACGTTGAATTAGTAGATGTGCTTCCTGTCACTAAAACGTCAAAAATGAACACATCCCCTTCTTCAATAGCCCATGAGAAAGTCATCGACTGGCGAACGTACTCCGTAGCGAATCCAACTGAAAGAGTAATTACTATAGTGAGGATGACCACTGTGAGGATTCTCTGCCGATGGTCCATGCTACTACACCACTTTCAACATCCTTTTCGAAACAGGCGGCGCCTTTTGGTCATTGCGTTTCGATAATCGAAAACTATCTTATCCTCAATAATGCATGAACACAGGACTTTGGTGAGTAGATGCCCGAACTTCCTGAACTACAGATCATCGCTGCACGATTGACAAGTCATCTTGCAGGATTTTCTATAAAGAAGACCGTGGTCCATAATCACATAGTAGTCCATGGTCTGCCTGTTGATGATTTTGAATCGAAATCTATTGGAGAAACGTTTGAGACCGTAGTTGCAGATGGGAAATTCTTGATTTTTAATCTGACAAATTATGACGTTGTGTTGAACCTCATGCTCACGGGTAGACTGAGAGCAATTCCAAGGTATAAACGACCCACTAGCTATGACATGGTCTCATTTCAAATCGAAGACCTGACACTCTGGTATTCTGACGCTAAGAAGATGGGGCGCATCTATCTAGTAAACAAAGGAGACTACTCACAGGTTGCTGACTTTGAAGGTAGAGGACCATCAGCACTTGACCCTGAGCTCACTCTTGAGATATTCAAGAAGCGGTTGAAACGTCACAATGGACAGATGAAGAATGTACTCCGGAACCAACGCTTCGTGAAGGGTATTGGTAATGCCTACGCTGATGAGATTCTATTATATGCTGGAATCCTGCCATTTCGCAAAAGATCCACTCTTCCTGACGATGAAGTTGAAAAGCTCTATCATGCAATGAGCAAAGTTCTATCACGAATTCGAGACATCATATCGAAACGGTCTCTTGATGAGATTGCTATCGAGAAGAGAGACTTCCTGATGGTTCATAACAGAGGTGGTGGAATTTGTCCTCTCTGCGGCGGTCGTGTGTCTGAAGTAACTGCAAATCGGTTCAAGACCAACTATTGTCAGACCTGCCAGAAGTAATATGAGTGAGATAAGCTATCTATCCAATACTTGTTGGAGCTGTATAGAGATGGATAAGTGGGAAGAACAATTCCTCCGAGAGATTGTTGAGTTAGACACAAACAGCGATGAGAAGAAGAACTATGCAGTGTGCGCGGAAGTAATCAAGAAATATTGCGAAGAGGCCGGGCTCGAGGTAGAGGTCTTCGATTCAATGCAGGATGGTATCCCTCAGCCTAATGTTGTTGCGACTATGGATGTAGG
>JAGXOC010000162.1 GCA_019894665.1 Candidatus Thorarchaeota archaeon | reverse complement strand
CCCACAAGGTGGTATTGATCAGAATGCCTTGTGGCAAGCCGGACGTTCTGCTACAACCGATCAGGGCAGAGAAGATGCCTATGTTGCACTTCAGGAACTACAAGCTGAAGAGTGCTCAGTTGTCCCACTATGGCAGAGTGCCACTGTGGCAGTCGCGAAGAATAACGTTTTGGGAATTGTTCTCGACATCACAGTAAGCTGGCGACACTGGCTGCTCTACTTAGGTTAGTTGCAACGAAGTAAAATCAATACAAAATTTAGAGATTCGGCAGGCCGACATGCCTGCCCTTCTCTTTCTCTTTTTTTAACCTGCCAAAAGAATCATTACTTAGGCCGAAGTGCTTAAGACTCAAACCATATGTCAAATATTGGATTCAAAAAGTAAAATCTGGTGAAAGGAATGTCTCTGAAATCTTACGTGATAAGTCGGATCCTAATGACCATACCAATGATAATGCTGCTTCTCACATTTGTCTTTGTTATTGTTCGGATTCTTCCTGGAGACCCTGCTCTTCTCCACTTTGAGAGAAACGTCAGTCCTGAAACACTTGCTGAATTTCGTGAAGCTCTTGGTTTGGATGTACCACTACTTAACCAGTATTTCAATTACTTAGGAGGAATTCCTTTTGGTGACTTTGGGTTGTCCATGCAAGATTTCACACCCGTCAGTGAGCACATACAAATCAGGTTCCCAGCTACATTGGAGCTGACTATCTACTCTATGCTTTATGCAGTTCTTCTTGGACTTGCACTAGGTGTAAAATCCGCAAAGAACTATGATAGTGTGCAAGATCATGGAATTAGGATGTTTAGTATTGTCACCTATGCGATTCCTGTCTTCTTTCTGGGTATGATTCTTCAGTCCATCTTCTCAATCTATTTGGGTTGGTTACCGACAGGAACACGATTTGATCCACACTACTCGACTCCAGCGACAATTACAGGGATGTACACAATCGACAGTATACTGACTGGTAACCTAACTGCCTTGATTGTTTCAGCGCGTTATTTGATATTGCCAACAATCACTCTCGGAACAATCCTGTGTGGTATATTCATCAGACTTACACGTACAAACATGCTAGAAACACTGAGACAGGATTTCGTCGTTGCTGCGGAAGCACGTGGTCTATCTGCTAATAAGATTGAATATACGTATGCCCTGAGGAATGCATTCTTACCTATTCTTACAATGATTGGGCTCCAGTTTGCAGCTCTTCTTGCCGGTGCAGTACTTACCGAAACAACATTCAGTTGGCCAGGATTGGGAACCTATCTAGTCCAACGCATAGCGCATAGGGATTATACAGCACTTCAGGGGGTTGTTGTCTTTTTCGGAATTCTTGTGGCCATGGTGACATTGATCCTGGACATTCTATATGCGTATCTTGACCCACGTATCCGTTTATGAGGTGACTAAAGAATGTCTCAACAAGCCAAAGCAATCAGCGGTGTCTTCTACTTCCTAATCCCCACTTCTGGAGACTGGAAGGAGAAGTCTAGAAATTTCTTAATCGGACTCTCAATTGTGTTGATTGGCGTACTGGTGATAGTCGCCAGTTTCATAGGTCTCGCACTTCGCTCCAATAGTGGTATAGGGATTTGGGTTGTTGGATACACCATACTTTGTGCGTTCATCATACTTATCGCGGGTGCTTATCGTAGATTCAAGTTACATGAAGGGCTCATTACGCCAACACGAGGTTGGTTTCTGATTACAGTGGTCTTCATTGTTCTCGGAATGATTTCTGCGTTAGTGGGATTTTTCTGGATCCCGGAGGAAGCAGCAAGCCTGTCATCAGCCCTTGTAGGCGGTGGAACTGTTCTTGGTGTAATAGTAATCTTACTCTACGATGTCTTTCCTCAGCTTCAAGATAGAGGTTCCGCAGGCTATGTGACGATGACAGGGTTAATGATTGTCCTAGCCATTGTATATATGACAGTTGTTTCCTGGTGGATTGTGCCCTATGACCCTACAAGACTAGACGTTGGACCTTACGGTGCCCCTCCCTCTGCACAGTTTCCACTTGGCACAACATCACTCGGACAGGACCTTCTTAGCAGAACGATAGCTGGTGGAGGGATAATGCTCCAAGTTGCCCTAATATCAGTGGTTGTATGTTTTTCAATTGGAGTGCCATTAGGTCTAGGAGCATCGTACAGAGGCGGGAATGTAGACAAAGTGATTTCCTTAGTCATGGACAGCATCTTCGCATTTCCAGGTCTTGTTCTAGCTATTGCAATTGCCGCAATGCTTGGTCCTGGTGTCGTAAATATGGCTCTTGCAATTGCAGTTGTGTATATCCCTTCATACTTCAGGGTGGTCCGCAGTCAAGTGCTTACTGTCAAAGAGCTTCCATATGTTGAAGCAGCTATTGTCATGGGTGCTCGAGATAGAGACATACTCTTTCGATATGTTCTTCCAAATGTACTACCTTCTGCTATTGTAGTCATGTCAATCAACTTCGCTGACGCAATACTAACTGCGGCAGGCTTAACCTTTGTTGGTCTAGGTCTACCCGTTACTGTTCCCGATTGGGGCTGGGACCTGACATTCGGATCCCATCAGTACATAGCTGGAAAGTGGTGGGTAATCACATACCCGGGAGTGATGATTGTCATCCTTGCACTTGGATTCACATTGGCAGGTGAAGGGTTGAATGAAATCCTCACACCGAGATTAAAGGAGTGATTTGCATTGACAGACCTTCTCAGAATTGAGGATTTGGCCGTAGAGTACAAGACACGAAGAGGAACAGCTAGGGGTGTTGACAATGTGTCGCTCAATCTTGAAGAGAATAAAACTCTCGGTCTAGCAGGTGAAAGTGGTTGTGGAAAGAGCACCTTGGGAAGATCGATAATGAGGTTGGTTCCATATCCAGGCAAGATTGTCAACGGCAAGATTGACCTTCTTCTGCATGAAGATATTGTATTTCCCAAGGGTGTGATTGAGAAAGGTTTCGTGAATATCATGGACCTCAATGAAGAGGAATTGAGAGCTCTTAGAGGGAAGGAGATTGCGTACATCTTCCAAGACCCAATGACATCACTGAACCCAATGATTACTGTAGAAACCCACTTTCAGGAAATAATGAAAGCGCATGACCCCGACATTAAGAAAGAGGAGGCTCTAGACCGGGCTCAGGAGATTCTCGATGGTCTAGGCATTTCCCCTGAACGCATTACTGACTATCCGCATCAATTCAGTGGGGGTATGCGTCAACGTGTGATGATTGGACTTGGACTAGCATTACGTCCAAAACTGTTGATAGCCGACGAGCCTACTACGTCTCTTGATGTAATTGTAGAAGCTCAGATTCTTGAAGAGATGGCAGAACTCAAGGAATTATTCAACCTCACTATGATTCTGATCACACACAATCTTGGAGTACTAGCACAAACAGCAGATGATATTGCTATAATGTATTCAGGGAGGATAATGGAGCTCTCTCCAACAGAAGCGTTGTTCGAGGACCCATTGCATCCCTATACTCAAGCACTCCTTGAGTCAGTGCCTGACGTATCCAAGCCCGATAAGAAACTATCATGGATTCCTGGTGCGCCTCCCGATCTCGTCGACCCAATACCGGGTTGTATGTACAATCCTAGATGTAAACATACTATGGATATTTGCAAGACAACTCAACCAGGTCTGATCATGAATGATGAGGAGAGACTTGTAGCCTGTCATCTCTTTGGAGGGGAGAAATAGTATGGCGCTTATTGAAGTCAGAAATATCAAGAAATACTTCTCAGTGAGTAAGGGAATTATAGATTCACTTCTCACACGTGAATCTCAGTTTGTACGAGCTGTTGATGGAATCTCATTTGAGATAAAGAAGGGAGAAGTTCTAGGACTTGCTGGAGAGAGTGGATCGGGGAAAACAACTACTGGAAGATTGTGCGTCAGATTGCTCAAACCTACTGAAGGCGAGATTATCTACAATGGAAAAGACATCGCGAAGATGGGGGGAAAGGAACTAAGATTAATGAGAAGACGAATTCAGTTCACTTTTCAGGATCCTACATCATCCCTCAATCCTAGACTCAAGATAGGTGACGCGATTGGAGATGCTCTGAGGTTGCAAGGTATTGGAACTTCTGATGAAAGAAGGGAGAAAACCGACGATATGCTCGAACGTGTAGGCTTGTCTCCTGCAGACACGTTCTATGACAGACTCCCTCACCAGCTATCCGGAGGGCAAAAGCAGCGTGTTGTGTTCGGAAGAGCAATGATCCTCAACCCTGAGTTTGTGGTCACCGATGAACCTGTTGCTATGGTGGACGTGTCTATCAAAGCTCAGATTCTTGACCTAATGATGGATTTGAAGAAGGAGCTTGATCTCACGTATCTATTCATTTCACACGATCTTGCTACATCTAGACATGTCTGCGATAGGATTGCTATAATGTATCTTGGACGAATAGTGGAAGTGGCTGACAAGGATAGTATTTACGAAGACCCATTGCATCCCTATTCGGTAGGTCTCATGAGTGCAATACCTGTTCCTGATCCAAAAGCTAAGAGGGCAGAAGCTATTCCT
>JAGXOC010000161.1 GCA_019894665.1 Candidatus Thorarchaeota archaeon | reverse complement strand
GAATAGGCGTCTTGATGCATTATCTCATGGCATTTGTTTTCTATGGACGGAAGTTATCAGATGGAATGGCTGAGAAAGAATATGAAAAATTAACAAGGGGCTAGTGTATCCTATCCCCCTTTTTTTTAATTTAACTTTATGAGATAACTGATAAAAACAATCCTAATAACCAGATGGGCATTGCCAATCTCTAGATTGGTAAGAAGTACGAGGCTGACGGGGTTGGCTATGGGACCTTTCCCTATCCGTGCATTGTTGAGCACCCTTTCTATTTTGCATTAGTTTGTCATGATTGAGAGGATTTTCAATCCTTCATATCAGACAGGGTTGATCACTATTGACTTTTTTCCGCGACCCACACCTCGTAAGAACATAGTGATCAAATTGTGATAACCTATCTCTCTAATCTTTCATATCATTCCTATCTCTTACTGGATCATCAGCTTTTAGAAGTATAAAGAAGGCTACGGCGACAATTGGGTTTTCACTCACAGTATGTGTCACTCTTCACTCACACTACTACTTTGGAAATGGAGCTCCGACAGAATTAATGTACTTGTGACATGATTATCGCTCGCGTCATCCTAGACCACGAGAAATCAAAACCCATTCCTGACAAGCGGGTTTCAATCGGTTGGTCTGGCTCTTGAGAATGTGGCTCTAGATGCCCTAAATCTAGTATAGTCCCAGTCCATGAAATGACGGAGATCATCGAAAAGGAATTTCACCCAATTGTATACATCTCTGCTATGATTGAGATTAAGAGAGAGACCAAGCGGAGAGAACTTTGCCTGTAGTCTAATATTGAAAGTGCCACTAATGAGTTTCTTGGGGTCTATTTCTGGTGGAAGTGCCTCTAATAGGACCATGCCAGATAGCATAGATAATTGCCTAGATCTACCTTTTGAAGGGGAGTACATTGGCTTTCTTGTATGCGTTCCGAAACTAATACTTAATTCTCCACTAAATCCATCCACCCATCTGATTTCTAGTCTTCCACCTTCCTCGTTCGTGCTTTGATAGGTGGTTTCATAATTGCCTGGACAAGACAAGGCTGTTATCGCAGATTGTGCATCCAATACAAATGGATTCGAAGTGCCCAAGATTTCCAAGTAACTGGTTTTCCTTAAACCAAGATTGGTTGGTCCTCTCCAGCTTCCAAGAGATACGAAAAAGACTCGTTCGAAAAGATGCCGCGCAACTTTGAGATCACGATTATGGTTTATATCAAGCTGAATTAGCTCATTGCGTGTGACTTCCTTCAACTCATCAGATTCCAGTAAGGCCTCCATATCCATCTGAGGGATATAGAAGACTGCATATCCCAATGGTGGGATTCGCCCAACTCCTGAATCCCATATTAGTACAGTCCTAAATGATAATTCAATGACTGATAAATCCTTGAACCGTAAGCGTACAAGATATAGACTGAGAATGAAGAGTATTGCAACAGCGCCAAAGGCCACTACCATCTTGTAATATAGCACATCCAAATTGGCTACCGGATCGAACATTGACCAGATTACGTTCGCTAGAATGTTAAGTATAAGACCCAAAACTATGACAGTCAATATTAACTCTCTAATTATGCCAGCTCGGCTTTCGAACTTTGCCATAACTGGTCTTCTGTACTGTTCCTCAAACGCTTCATAGTCAATCATACCAGTCATTAGAAATTCACCTTAGAATATCCCAGTTGCAGACGTTATCTATTAGTCAGAGAGCCGCCTCAAGAATTTCCATTATGTACAACTAATGAAGGATGCAATCTATTTTTCAAGTAAAGTCCGGAATACGTTGTGATGATCTTCTTCATCAGATAATATCTCTTCAAAGAGCTCTTTTGTGACGTAATCTTTTTCGAGCATTGCTTTCTCGATAATCTCCTTGTAGAATGCAATACCCTCCTCTTCTGCCAGCATATCATTTGTAATCATATCTTGTGGCGTATCTCCCACCGTTATCTTTGCTGGATTCGTGGTAGGAATGCCTCCAAGGTAATCTACTCTTTCTGCAATGCTCTCGGCATGTTTCATTTCTTCAATACCGATTTTCTTTAACTCTTCAGCAATTGCTAAGTGATCAAACCCATATATCCTGACATGTTGCCACATGTATTGTATACTCACTTGTATCTCCAACGAAATAGCTTTGTTTAACATCTCAATCAATTCTTTTGATACCATTCAGAAACCTCCCTCAGGTTTAGATAGAATAAAGTCACAAGTTGTATTCAAATCCACCGGTTGATTGTCTAGCGAACATTAAAACTACGCAGTCCTGCCTAATTTGGTTTTGGCTTGGCTGATTTTCTCTGAATATAATCACAGTCAGGAAACATGGAGCAACCAAGGAAGTGCCCTCCGGTCCTTGCCGTTCTTCTAACAAGTGGATGTCCATCAGGACATATTTGGTCTGTTACTCTCTCTGATAGTTCTTTGATTTTCTCTCTTAGGTTTTCTTTCCAATTTTCCGTTCTGAGGGTCTTGCTGACTTTCATCACTGCTTTCCAGTTATGATACATAAGCACCGTTCTTATTGCGTCCTCACCGCGGTTTCTAGAAACTCCAGTCTTTGGTGTTACTGTTGAGTAGACCCATATCCATAGATCATTTTGGAGGGGAATCCGATAGACTATTTCTCCCTCTTCAGATTTTATGTATTCCTTTGCCCTAAACTCACTCATCAACTTGCTGAAGTCTCTTCTTGTGATTTGTACATATTTCCTGACCAATCCCAATCACCACGGAAATATTTCTGAATTCCTAAAAGACATCAGATACCGACAGTCTTTGACATCTTTTTATCCCACCCCAGTTTCTTAGCTTTCTTGAATGCCTCACTTGCTTCATCAAAATCATCAAGAATCCAAAGAGCAAGACGAAGCTGATTCCACAATTCTGGATCTTTTGGATGCTTCTCTAGTTCCTTTCGAATTCCATCCTCTGTCCTCTTGTAGCGTGCTATCTCTCTGTCGCTTTGGGTATGCATTGCTTGCAATACGCCCTGTACAAAAGGTCCTGGTCTTTTGAGCACATACGACTGAAACTCAATAGGTGTTTCTTTGAGAAAAGTATTGATCGCCTCGTTTGGAGTGTCTTTTTCTCTTCGTAGTTCGCCTTGCAAAAGTCTTCTTTCATAATCGGTCTGCATGAAGTTCAGAAGTTCTTCAAGATGAATAGTGATTTCGTCGTCTTTCCCAAGTTCATCAAGCGCCTCTTTCCACTCGAAATAGATAATTTCAGTTCCAATTGTATAAAGTGCACTGGGCGTCAGTTTGAGTTTCTTGAGATCACTGAGTAGATTCTTCACTGAATAAGTACTTCTAGCCTGAAGACGAAGACTCTTCTTTTCAGCTGACATCCAATCACACCTCTTATCTTTCCTATATCATCTCACTTTTTGATGCAGCTGCAATTCGAATTAATCCTAGGACAATGAATACACATGACAACATCAGTCTAAGTGTGAAGAATCCCAGCCCTGAGAAGATTGCTGCAAAGAACCCAAAGAAGAAGACAACACCTCCACCAATAATGTTGGTCCACCTCAACCAGGTTGATGATTCTTTTTCGCCATAGCCAACTACAATTCTTGACAGTCCTACTAACATAATCGCAAAAGTTAGTAAAGTGATTAGAAATGTAACAGTTAAGCTGCTGAACACAAACGATAGGAGGGAGAGTACAATAGCTCCAATCCCACTTGCTATTTTCATAACCCGGCTAGACATCGCTAAACCGTTCAAGCTTATGCCTTTACCAAATCTTACTACTCCGATTAGGAAAAGACCGATTGCTACCGAAACTACTAATGTTGCCTCAACTAGGTCAGGACTAAACAGAACCCAGGCCCCCACAAGGACTGTGACCAAGCCAATAAAAACATCAATACCTCTAATCCACTGTGGATACTCTTCTAGCGACATGACCAAAACTATGTAGATTCATCGATAATGAGCTTTGTGTTTCTTTTTTCTTGGATGGATACGAAGTACAAGGCTAACGGGCGGGGTTGGCTATGGGACCTTCCCCTAACCGCACAATGTTGAGCACCCTTTCCTTTTTGCAATGTATTATCAAAATGAGTTGAGCCTATCTTCCCTTGCGAGGTCTTTTGGATTTTGAGATACTTCTTAGAGTATCCTTCATTTCCTCTAGTAATTCATCGAAGTCAACGCCTAGCATATCGTTAGAGACTTCTTAGCTATCATCCATACCAGATATCAAATCGAGTCTTGTTTTCAGGATGGGATGTGATATCAAGAATTCAAGTCGTTTAGGGATGTTGGCATAGACAATATTGCATTCTACTAATTTACGCAGAGCAGAAGTTATGGAGTCTACTCCGACTAAAGATGCTGCATACAAATCCGCTTTAGATTCCCACCTTCTTGTGAGCCATGGAATTAGTAGGAGGGGAGGTCCAAAAGCGAGAAAACCTTCAATCAATAAAAAGAATAACTTTTGAGTGTCTACCCAAGAAGAACCGAGATCAAAAGCCAAGTAAACTAAGCCAAGATTCACTAGAATTAGTGGAGAGATTATGGAAATAATTAATAACTTTGAAAAATGTCCATAATGAACATGACCCAGTTC
>JAGXOC010000160.1 GCA_019894665.1 Candidatus Thorarchaeota archaeon | reverse complement strand
GCGCTGGACCTTCTCCTTCCCTGAAACATCGACCATCTTAACAGAATGCTCTCTCTCATCCATTCTGCATCTCACCTACCCAATGCTCACCTGACTCGGTGATCTCCTTCTTCCAGATATGGACAAACTCTTTCAGCCGTTCAATGGCAAAGCGACACCCCTCGAAGGCTTCAGGACGATGCCCTGCTCCAACAGCTATGATGACAATATTCTCACCCACATCGAGTGTACCAATCCTGTGAACAATCGAAACATCAGTCACTCCAAACTTGTTTATTGTTTCCTCACGAACCTGTTTCAGCTGCTGGACCGCTTCTGACTCATCTGCTTCAAGTTGGATCTTTCGAACTAACTTCCCATCGGTCATATCTCTGACAGTTCCAAGAAACAAAACAAGACATCCCATCGATGGGGTTCTTGTGTTTGCCACCACCTGGTCAATCTGAAAATCATTATGCGTAATCTCTATCATTGTCTGTGCTCATCTCGCCAAAAGGGCTCTCTTCTCGATATGGCTTGTTCGAAAGCGTGTTGTATTGTTTTCTTCTCTCCAAGATGTTCTTCACTGGAGAATATCTGCACGAGGTTATCCTGTCGATATAGACATGGTTTCAACTTTCCATCTGAAGTCACTCTCAAGCGAGTACAATCACCACAGAATGCGGAGTTGTGCATTGGTCTGACTATTTCCACTACTACGTTTCGTTGCAAGTCAAGAGGAATCGTGTATTGAAAACGACCGTGCATACTTCGTTTCTCGGCCTTGATTGCTCGCTTCTTGAGATCCTCCTCAAGTGGACCTAGGTCCACCCAGAGTTCTTTTTGTTCCGGTGGATTATCACCCGGTATCTGTTGCAGTTCAATAATTTGCAGCGTTACTCCCATATCGGAAGCGAAGTCCATCATATCCCCAATGCTGTCCTCGTTGTATCCTCGAAGGATCGTCATGTTTACCTTAACAGGAATGAGACCAACATCGACTGCGTTCCTGACGCCCCGCTTTACCTGTTCCAAATCATTGGAACCAGTTATCCTGTGGTATATTTCCGAGTCCAAAGTATGAATGCTGACATTAACTCTTGTGAGTCCTGCTTCTTTGAGATCCAATGCCATATCTTCTAGAAAGAGGCCATTCGTCGTCATAGACAAGTCTGGAACCAGAGGTGAGATTCTTCGGATGATATCGAGAATATCTGTTCTCAGAAGTGGTTCTCCTCCCGTTAGCTTCACATGATGCACGCCACGTCTGCTCGCATGTTTGACGATTCGCTCGATATCTTCAGGTTTCATCTCTGCTCCTGCGTCGTTTTCCCCTTCGTGATGACAGAAGAAACATGAGAAACAACAACTTTGAGTCAGAGATATTCTGAGATTATCTATTCGCCGTCCAAATTCATCAACATATGACTGACTCTCGGAAGAATAATCCTTTGAATCGAAGGGTGCAGACTTATGGATAGTCATAATCTGAAGCGAATTTCGAGGTATCTATAATAAGTGTTATGTTCGGTTATGCATATCGACGTGAGTTTGAGTAACAGGTCTTCTCAGACCTCAAAATACTCTCACAGAAGAGGCTTTGAAAGTGACATAGACTTTATCATCAATCGATATGTTGAGTCGGTTCTGAGAGGTATTCGTGATCTGGACCAGTAGATCCACTCCAACATCTACAGTCAAGAGTGCAGTCGACTCATGAGAATCGATTCGAACCACTCGGCCTAGAAGAGAGTTTCTTGCACTTGAAAAGACCTCTTCCTTTGACACTATGATATCTTGGGGTGGAATGAACGCTGTCACTTTACCTTCTCTTCTTCCGATGGCTTCCACTACGACTTCATTCTCCAGCTCGATGCTGACATGTCTTCTTTCATGTGCTTTCTCACCATTAGCTCTTGCGAAACCTGAAAACGTATTGCTCTTGAATTCATCCTGCTTGAAGCCATCCAGTTCAGATCTGAAGATCTCACTGACAGTACCAACTTTCTTGATTTTTCCATGTTGAAGTATTGCCGCTCTATTTGCTAGTACCTCTGCTTGCAGAAAATTATGTGTCACCATCACGATAGTGGTGCCCCTTTCTGAGTTCAGACGTTTCAGAGTCGCCTCTACAATCTCAGCGCTCTCATTGTCCAAGTAAGCTGTTGGCTCGTCAACCAAAAGAAGTTCAGTATCAAGAGCAATGGCCATGGCCAGCGACGCTCTTCTTTGCTCTCCTCCAGATAGGTTCCTAGCCGGTCTGTTTTGCAGATTGGTCAGGTGAACCAAATCAAGAGTATCAGTTACTATTCTTTGAACCTCGTCTTCTGCTATTCCTCTAATCCTGAGACCATATGCTACATTTTTGAAAAGAGTTGTGTTGAAAAGAGTGGGTTTCTGGAAGACCATGGGTGCCTGTCTTCTTAGATCCTGTCTGTTGATGTCAGAAACGAGGTGGTCATGAAACAAGAAACTCCCTTCAGATGGCTCCAGGAGACCAGCAATGACTCGTAGAACAGTTGTTTTGCCAGCACCGTTTGGTCCAATGATTGAGAACATCTCACCAGCATTGATTGCAAAGCTCACATCATCAAGCGCTCTGACATTCCCAAAATCCACAGAGACGTTTTCTAGTTGGATTATTCCCATAACCACCACTGAACCCTTTTTCTTAACAAGCCAAGTCCCGCATTGACAATGAGAATCAGAGTAATCAGAATCAATGTGAGTCCAAGGCCAAGTGCTATTTCTCCTCTGGTTGTTTCTAGAGCGATCGATGTTGTAAGGACTCGTGTCAATCCTCTAATGTTACCCCCAATCATCAGGGCAACACCAAGTTCTGCAATTGCTCTACTGAAGCTGGCTGAACTGGCAAGTAGAATTCCACCAAATGATTCACGGACAACCGTGAATGCTGCCGCTCTTTCATCTGCTCCAAGTGTGAGTGCTAGTTCTCTGATTGAATCATCCACACTAGTAATGGTTTCAGTTGTGACACTGATCATTACCGGTGTTACAAGGATAGTCTGACCAATAATGATTCCAAGGGGCGTATAGAGCAAACCAAGGAATCCTAGTGGTCCTGCATTTGAGAAAGCCAGGTAGAGAATAAGACCGAGGGCGACAGTGGGCAGACCAATCAGTGAGTTGAACACTCCTATGGTCACCGCCCTTCCTTTAAACTTCTTTAGCCCCAAGATGAGTCCGGCAGGCAATCCTATTGCCGAAGCCAGGAGTGCTGCAGAGCCTGATATGAGGAGGCTCTGTAACGTGATCTGTATCAAGTCGCTCTCAACGGTCATATCCATTCTCCATTTGTTCTGTCTGTTTCTAACCATATAGTCCATATTCGCCAAACCGCCAACCTGGTGGACATTCATACAAGTCTTCTCCGTCATTGAAGAAAGCATATTCTCTTATCCAGCCAAAAATCTGAGTTGGTGATTCACTCTCAAGCATGTCAACAACAGGGAAGAAAAGCCCCTGTCCATAGTCTGCTACTCCATAGTCAGCTATCAACTGCTGTGCAGTCAGCCCAACTATCCACTGGAGAAAATCCATGGCAAGATCAAACTTCGCGAAGGAAACGGTTGTGTTGTTGACTACGATAGCGGAATACACATTCAGAAGTTCTTGTCCTTCTCCCACAAGCTGGTCCAGTGATATCAGTTCATCTGACTTGTATTTCACGTAGGTTCCGATATCGGATAGCGTGTAGAGTGACTGCTCATTAGCAATATTGAGAGTCGAGGCCATTCCCACTCCAGAAGAAACAAACCAAGGTTCGTCCCTGAGTTGCGTGTAGTTGTAACCGGCGGCACCCCAGAGTGATATCTCCTTTGAGTTTGTTCCAGAGAAATCGTCACGAGTTATCCACAGACTAGTATTGTGAGCATGGCCGTAATTGTAAATCATCTGTAATGCTGATATTGGGTCCGTTTGATTAATTTCAGCCACATCGCTTGAAGGTCCTACAATGGTAAAATAGTTGTACGCGAATATTTTCCTGTTTACACCATAGCTCTCATTCATGAAGGAATATTCCTGAGAGGGTGAGTGAACAAGAATCATATCAGCATCGCCATTCTTTGCATGTGTAATTGCTATTCCTGTCCCAGCAGAAATGAATGCAAGAATGACGTTAGGATTCTCCTGTTCATATCTCTCTTTTATCACATCCAACAACCCTGTATCATAAAGACTAGTGGTTGTTGAGATGACTAGCATATCTCTTCCCTGATTTTGGTTCCAATAGATGTAGTAACTTGTTCCAGCTAAGATGACCACAACAAGCACTGCCGCAACCGCAATTCGAGTTTCTCTCTGCACAAATATGCCTCTTCGATATGTTCCAGAAAACATATCGGTCATTGCCGTTCCTTAACACTATTTTACTGTTTCGAAACCGTCGTGTCAAATAAGACGTGAATTGATTCTATCATCCTACTAAATCGAATTTTAGAAAGATTGTTGTTTCATGTATTGGAATTTAGATAGACTCAAAATAGGTTTATTTCGAATAAATTGCAGACGATAAGTGAAGAAAATGAGAAGAAGATCAACGTGTGTACTCTTTGTTCTGTTATTAGTCACTGCCATGATTATTGGTGGTTTTTACATTTTACTCACCTCACCAGAATTGGTCGACTACGATGAAACCGTGATTATTTATGAGGACACTTATGCAA
>JAGXOC010000015.1:15366-31430 GCA_019894665.1 Candidatus Thorarchaeota archaeon | reverse complement strand
CTTCGACATCGATTTCTTCACCGGCTCCAACATAGTTGGTTTCTGCACGATTGGAAATCGTCGCCTGTGCAGCAGGAATAATTAGTATCAGTGCTATGATACCACAAAGCACTAATGAAAATTTTTTCAAGTTTCTCACTCCTTCCATGAATCAAGTCGCAACGAATGGTTACGACTAGTACTGGCACTCTTTTCATTCTGCATATTAGGAACTCTTTGAAAGAAAAGAATGAGAGTAAATAAAATGAGAGTGCAATAGAATGAACCAAAACTTCAGTTTGGGGCATGTTTGCGGCTATATAAACACTATGTTTAATTCTTCATTTGCTATTCGTGAGAATCTGTTAACCCAGTAATCCTTGTTCCCATTCAAAGAGAACGAACAAATAGTCAAAACAAACATCCACATAACACCTTTAGATGAGAAAAATTGACTATTTTGACATGACCAGTGATTCAGGAGAATTTGAGGACATCATTAGGGTCATCGAGGGGGTCCGTTGCGCCAAGGGCCCCAAAGGATGCAAGATGTGTGCGGATTTAGGAATCCAAAACAATCTCTGTTTGATTCGAATCTACAAAGAGGCTAGTGAGGAACCTAGACTGTTAATTGAACTGGACAGGGAAGATCAGCAGTACTTCACATATGATGTGCTGAAATGTTTCGACAACATACCGCAAGCCCGTGACTATGCTCATGAGCATGAGGTCTGGGATGTAGAGTACTGAGTGGAAAGTAGACGTGCGATATATCAGCTATGAACGTAGACACCATCGCACCAATCTGAAATTGCGACAACCATACAAATATAGCCGAAGCAACGTATCTGTTAGGCTATGAAGGATGATGAGTGCATAGAGAAAGTCACTATCACAGTCTTTCCACCAATGTCAGGGATTGGTATTGTTGAAGCAGACCCAGTGGTAGAAGACGAAGACTCCTGTGGAGATTCCTCAGCACCTATTGTCACCGCGGATGTTTCCAAAGCAGACACTGTTGTCGTCAAACTAGTTTCGGATGATCCACTGGAAAAAATCAGTCAGCTATTGGAAAAGGCTCAGGTCAAGTTTGGGGAGAGCATATGCATACGATGGGCAAGCTATGATAGCAAAGAGAAAATTGATGATGCCAAGGAAATGTTGAACGCAGCTCTCCGTGGTAGTGGTGATACCACGGTACTAGACGATTCTGGATTCTCAGCATTCATTGGGGCTTCTGCACCGATAGTATCAATCAACAACAGACTTTCATTTGTGGGAATGGTGCCAAATGAAAGCCAATTCATAACCAGGATCTCTGCAACAATCAGGATTGTTGATGAAGGTACACGGGGCTAGACTTGCACGATTATGAGAGTAGTGAAATTACCTCTTCTTCGCTGATGTTACCACCACTGACGACAGCAACAACTCGTTTGCCTTCGAGTTCTGACTTTTGTTCTAGGAGAACAGCAGTTGAAGCTGCGCCTGCACCTTCGATTACGAGTTTCTCCTTCTCATAAAGGACACGAATAGCCTCTAGGATTGACTTCTCGCTCACCAAGACGATTCTATCCAACTTCGCTTGTATGATATCAAGAGTGATTGAGTCTGACTCAACCCCGCCCATTAAACCTTGAGCCAGTGAATTTGACTCTTCAGCATCAACCCAATGTCCTGCCTTCCAAGACTCGTATACTTCTGGAGAGACTTCAGACTGAACCCCGATCATCTCTGTGTGTGGACTCATAGCTTTGATAGCAGTGGCAATGCCTGAGATTAGACCGCCCCCACCAATTGGTACTATGACTGCATCAATGTTGTCGAGTTGTTCAACAATCTCAAGACCCGACGTACCAGCACCAGCAACAATCATCGGGTCGTTGTATGGACTTACGTATGTCATGCCTCGGTCCTTAGCAAGTTTTCTAGCATACGGCTCCACCTCTTCATATCCGACATCCTGGATGACCTCAACACCAGCTTTCTGCATCTTCTTCAGTTTCACAGCTGAGGCTTCTTTTGGGAAAACAACTTGTGCAGAAATTCCCAGTTGCTTTGCTGCAAACGCAGTCCCAAGGCCATGGTTCCCAGTTGAGGCGGTGATCACGCCTCTAGCAGTTTCTTCTTTTGTTAGTGTCATTAATCGGTTCAACGCACCTCTAACCTTGAATGACCCTGTGACTTGTTCACTCTCTAATTTCAGAAAGACAGAACCCTGTATTAGCTCACTAAGGTATGGCGAATGATGCAAGGGGGTATTTTTGATATGACCTTTGATACGATTGCGAGCTTGTTCGATATCATCAACAGAAACCATGAGAACATCACCAGCTAACAATGATTTTACACTCATCGGAGTATATGTGTCTGACCAATAAGCTCTACTATGAAGCCACTTCTATGTTTTCAAAAACCAGCTATTCAGTGATTAGCAAGAAGTTGACATCCCCTAGCGTCTCTTTCTTTTTTTGTTTAGGAATCAATGACTATCAATGGGACATTCATCTCATCTGAACTCACCCCTCCATGATGACCTCGCATCTCTGGAGGTTCAAACCCAGGGAAACAGTTCAGGAGTGCATGACCCTCATTGAACGTAAGTGTGTAATCACCTACACGGTCAGGCAACATTGGATGAGCATCATAGAGACCAAACCAACCATCCTGAATCAAATCCTCGCTCTTATGGAGATTACAGCTACGACCGAGGTCATCCTCAATGTATCTCTCAAATGTGGACACCTTTGAAGGTCGTACATAACAAAATCCAGTCCGAGTGTCACCACATACGGGAAGGATTAGACTTTCCATGAGTTTAGGATGGTCTCTAGTGTAGACCACATTCTCGAGAGGAACATCATTGAACCCATGGTCAGCTGTGATGAGTAACGTAGTGTCTGAACCAGTAAGGGTTTCAACAAATGATTGTAACTTCCCATCGAATTCCATGAGGTGTTCCTTTGCCTCAGGGCTTTCGGAACCTAGAAAATGGCTTACACTGTCTAAGGTTGGCCAGTAAGAGTAGATATAGCTCTGTTCTTTTGTTTTCGAGATAGCACTTTTGATGCCACTGAAAAATGTATCAATATCAGAGTATCCGATTCTACGAGCTCTTCCAGCGAGGTTTATTGTGAATTCTGAATCAACAATGTGATGGTCGTATATCATAGAATATTCCCGCTCTATATCACTGAAGATTCCCTTTACATCGATCACACGAGATATTGGAGTGTCGATGACATTTCCGTCAATCGCATTAGTATATGGGAGAATTCGAGAAACAAGACCATACTCTTTCAGGTGAACATACCATCCTATCACGCCATGTTGTTGGGGGGGAAGTCCAGAAAGGAATGATGTGATTGCTGAACCAGTAGAAGGTGGGAACACGGACGTGATGGACCCCTTGAGATTTTTTTGAAGCGTAGTACCACGCCCGTATTTCTGAAGATAGTTATAGCCCAGGCCATCTACTATCATGAGGAGTATATTCTTCGACTCCTTCAGATATTCCAATGAATCGAGAGGAGAGTATGGACTTGTAACTCCGGATGCCTCACCAATCGAACTCATGAGATTGATAATATTGTTAGAATAGTCTGGTTTTGTCTGCATGATGATTCATTCCAGCTCATAGTCATGTGAGAATCGATGAACCACAGGGTCCTCGTTAAGGACCATGTCTAACGTGTCAACCAACCTGTCAGCGTTCTCAGTAGTGAAGACCAGAGGTGGTTTGATTTTGAGAACATTATGAAGGGGTCCATCAAGACTGATGAGAAGTCCTAAATCGCGAAGACGCTCCACAATATACTTGGTCTCCTCCTTTGCAGGCTGTAGGGTCTCGCGGTCTTTTACAAGTTCAACACCGATGAAGAGACCCCAACCGCGGACATCCCCGATAATCGGGTGAGATTTCATCAGATCTCTCAAACGCTTCAGTAGATGGGCACCGACCTTCTTGGCATTGTGCTGAAGTTTCTCATTTTCGATCTCATCCAAGACTGCCATTCCAACGGCACATGAGACCGTGTTCCCACCAGTTGTACTGAAGAACTCCATACCTGTAGTGAATGATTCTGTTATCTCGCGAGTTGTGACAACTGCACCAATGGGATGACCATTACCAATCGGCTTCCCCATTGTCACGATATCGGGAACAACACCTTGAGTCTCAAAACCCCAGAATCTGTCGCCCATTCTTCCAAAGCCTACTTGAATCTCGTCAACGATGCAGACTCCTCCCGCCTTACGAACGTGTTTGAAAGCCTCTTTGAGGTAACTCTTTGGGAATATGATCTGTCCTCCACAGCCCATCAATGGTTCACAGATGAAAGCTGCGACTCCCTTGCCTTGTCCATTGATTTTCTGAGTTGCTTCAAGTACGTCCTCCGCATACATCTTTCCTGCATTGGACCCCTTGTATTCACCACGATAGGTATCGGGCATTCTTACCACATGCACATGTGGAGGAGCCCCCTCACCACCGGGTCCATCATGTTTGTATGAACTGATGTTGACCAGTTCAGCTGTGTTACCGTGATAGGCTCCATCAATGGCAATGATATCCTTCTGTTTGGTATGAGTTCTTGCCAGTCTCAAAGCAAGTTCATTTGCTTCACTTCCGCTGTTGACAAAGAAACAGACACTGAGCTCTTTCGGTAGCTTTGCGGTCAACCGCTTGGCGTATCGTACTAGATTCTCATGCAGATATCGGGTGTTTGTATTCAGGACTGCAGCCTGTTGGCTTAATGCTTTGACAATTCGAGGATTGCTATGCCCAACTTGTGGCACGTTGTTTCGGATATCTAGATACCTTCTACCATTTTCATCATAGAGGTACTGCATGAAAGCGCGTACAATTGTCAGTGGTTTACTATAGGATACACCTAGAGGTCTTCCAATATACTCACTCCGAAGTTCTAGGATTTCATCCCTTGTCAAGGCGGGTTCAGGAAATAGGGATTCTGGAATACGTAGGATCAGATTGGGGTCTGGGCATATGCTTAGCCAGGCATCATGTTTACTCTGAGGAGCGACACCGTACAGGTCACCCTTCTCACCCATCATGTCAACAATAAGCTGGAAGTGAAGGTGCGGGGGCCATCCACCATTGTCGGGATACACTCCAACTTTCCCGATCTGTTCTCCCTTCTTCACCGGTTTTCCAATGAATAGTCCATCGAGTGAATCGCGGGTCATATGGCTGTAAAGAATGTAAAATGGGGGACCATCTGGAGTTGTGGGATGTTCAATCACAATTGTCGGTCCATTATCGTACGGTAGCGCATTGTCCTTGAAGCTGTGAACAATACCATTGTGAACGGTAAGAAGTGGTGTTCCACTTTCGACGAATAGGTCAATGGCAAGATGGACTGTTCGACTTTCATCTCCATGTGCTAGGTACTGGTCACCACTATAGATCAGGCGAGCCTCATTGTATCTCCCAATTCCAATGTTGACCCCTGCGTCTTTGAGTTTCTCAGTGACGAGGGCTCCAAAGGCTTGATGGTCCGCAAGATGATGAGGTGAGGTTACATCTACGCTTCCGACACTCACATCGATTATGACACTGTTCTTACTGTCTAGAGCAGTTCCAATGGGACTACCAAAGTTTCGAGAGTTCTTCTTGATCCACTTCACTACCGCTGAAGAATTCCTACATGGTTCTAGTCCAGCAGCAGCTCTGAGGCAATATGATGCAAAGCGAGGATGTATCTCTCTGAGAAGAGCCAATGTCTTCCAAGCTGGTTCCTGACTAATACCTAGATACTCGTTTTCGGGTTCGAGCTGTTGCTGATGAGCTGCGATTGACACGCTCATTGCAAGTCTAGCACAGAAGAGAGGAAACAACACATCCAGCTCAGTTTCTTGTAAAGGAAAGATAGCATGATATCCTGACACAATCCTCTGAGCAACTCCCAAGGGGTCTGGTTTGTCAAGAACCGCATAGGCAATTGCAACTGCAATCTCGTTAATTGTTTGAGAATACACCATGTCTCCAAAGTCTAAGATTCCAAATGAACGTGACTTGGTATCATGAGGATGATTGACGATTACGTTGTAGTCATTCGCATCATTGTGAATAACACTGACCCTTAGTCCCTCAACACGAGGAACAACCAATGTATCAAACAGGTTCAGGAAGTATTCAACAAGCTTCTTCTTCTCACTATCCAAAATGAGATCCTTATACTTCTTGATGACCGAATTCGCATTCTGCAAATCCCAATAGAAATCACGATGAGCGGCTGAATGATCAAATTCGACCAGTCCCTGGCTGATAGAACCTATGAAGCGTCCATAATCAACTAGAAGCTCAGGGGAGTGGGGGTTCACCCTAGCTAGAACATTGCCGAGTAAATATGACACTACCCGGATATAGTGAGTCTTACCACTGACGGACTCTATTGTTTCAATCCCCAAACCGTTGACACTAGTACCCACATCTGGAGAGTTGAATCCAGAACGGATGTTTGAGAGGTGATCCATAGCACTGTTCTGCATGTCAAGTGTTTCTCGCATTTCTGAGGCTGCTGCTATCTTCAGAACATACTCCTTCCCGTTCTCTGCAATTAGGTGGAAGTTCTGATCTCGTTCGCTGGGTAATTCATTAAGAACGCCAGATAGACCGTAGAGTGACTTGACAATGTCATGTGCCTGCTCAACATCGAAGCTTGGTCTCTCAGCATCTCTCAACGAGAATTCACCTCATGATGATGAATTGAGATGCATTCGATGCCATAAATGTAAGCGTTCTTGCCCTAATGCTTCTCCATGAACTTCTCCAGGTTCTGTATATACTCCTCAACAGGCATCTCCCATCGGCCAGTGGATTCCTTATGTAAATGATAGAACCCATACATGCCTCCTGGAACAATACTTCGATTCACAACAGTCTGAATGAAGTATGAGCGGAAGTGAGACCGTAGGGATTCAAACGCCCTCAGATAACCCACAATGTCACTTGAGTTCATCACGAGTCTAACATTGACCTTGTCAGGAGAATCAATGAATATCTCCCTTCGAAATGGTAGATTTTGAAAGCAGGACAATGCTGGATCATTAGGGTCATCTAGTTCTGCAATCGTATACAGCACAATCGATTCAGGAGTAGGTGGAATTATCCACAGGAACCCTCTGAGCACGTCTGCCTCTTTGAGTCGGCGAATCCTAACCCCAACCTGTGTTTCAGACAGCCCCACTCTCTTGCTGATTTCTCTGATTGTGATTTGTCCATACATCTTCATCTCAGCAATAATCGCAATGTCCTTGTGGTCATAATCCATTGGACTTGGATTCAAATCGAATTTCAAGTTGGTGGGTTCTCCAGCTTTGATTATTTTCTCTGATTGTTTAACCCAATCTTTCCAATCCCAGGTCCATCCAGCTGTGGGACTATACTTAGACAGGTCCGGCGGCAACGAAATGAAGTCAAGGGTGTTGAATCTATAGGCGTCCTTTACGATATTCATCTGCTTTAGAGCTCGAATCATTCTGTCAATGATCTGAGGTGTTGTTAGTGGATAACCACCTGCGGCAAAATAGCCATTATATCGTCCATAGGTTGCATAGCTAATGTAGAAGTTGGGAAAACAATGGAGGAACTCTCTGGGGAGCGAACGATGTTCCTCAGTCATTTCAAAGTAAATACCAGCCTCGCCTAAGCCAAGTTTAGTGTCAAGAGTTTGGGGCCATAGTCGATTGAGGTATCCTTTCTCCTTCAGACGGTTCAGTCTGTATCTGATGGTTCTATCAGGAAAGCCAAGTATCTGGCCTAATTCTGTAGCTGTAACTTTTCCCCCTAGTCGTGTGACTGCATCTAGAAGAACCTCATCTGTAAGTTTTCTTTTCTGTTTCGACAAGTTCGGTGTCACTCCACTTCTATGTGTACTTTGTAACTCCATTATTACGGAGAAACTAACATATATATTGCCAAGAACAACAGTTATACCGTTGAAACGGCAATAATATGGCTAATAATATGCCGATAATAAGATTGCCGATGAAGCAATGGATTGTGATGAATTGATGTTCACTCCGAACGACCTCCCAAGAAGTGCACTCGTAGTACTTGATCATCTGACTGAACATGGACCGATGGCACCAAGAGACCTCTCAAGGAAGTCGAAGTTGCCGCTCAGGACTGTGACTTTTGCACTCAAAAAACTAGTGAGGCACAGACTCCTTAGTAAGGTACCAAATCTGCTGGATATGCGGAAACCTCTCTATCATGCGAACATAGATAGAATCCGAGAAGTGGAAGCTGAGATAGAGCGACTCCGTATCATGTCAGGTCTTCATATGAGAGCAATCTAAGACTGAGAACTTGAATCGGCTCGTGAATATTAAGGGTGTCAAGATACAATTCCGGTTTCTAATCTTCTGGTGCGAGTTTACGAAGCTCTTGAGTCTCCAAGAAGTTGTCCATGATGAACATCGTTAGAGTTCTGTCTACTGCAGGCAGCTCTCGAAGGAAGCCTACAATGAATTGGTTCATCTCCTCAACATCCTTTGTGCGGACTTTCAGAAAGACATCATATTGACCACTCATAACAAAGACGTCCTGAACAAAGTGATGCTTTGAGATTTCTTCACAGAACTTTTTCTGAGATAGCAAATCAGGTTCACCGGGCACACGGTATCTTATGGTAACGAAAATCAGAGCTAGGGTCGGGCGATTAAGCAAGACCGGATCAAGAATGGCACTATATTGCTTGATGATATTATTCTGCTCCATAGCCTTGATTCTGGCATGCACCGTTGAGATACCCATTCCTACAATATCAGATATCTTCTGTACACCGAGCTTACAATTCTCCTGCAACAACTCTAGTATCTTGAGATTTGTTTCATCGGTTATTGAATGACGAGTTCTAGACATGATTCCTCAATCCGAAAAGTATTCGGCTTAATGTTCAATTCATCGAAATTCTTGATAAGTATTACTCAATATCAAGATGGATATCCAAATTGTAGAAAATGCGTTTCTTTGGGTTAGTTACCGAAAAAGATGCTAAGTTGATGGCACGAGGCTAATATTGAGCTTGTTTGTTGAGGGGAGTACTTAGAGGAGAACGCAGATGAGTGTCAGCCCCAACAGTGAAGAGAACATGGCCATCGATTCATATGTCGAGAACCTGGTCAAAAAACTGACATTGGAGGAGAAATTCCTCCTTCTTGCAAACCACGCCGAGGGTGTGTATTTCTCATCCACCCCCATAGATCGTCTTGGAATTCCATCAATGGAGATGACAGATGGCCCATTAGGAGTTGCATGGCACTCCTCAAATAGAAACTGTACTCGTTTCCCAGCCACCATTGGTTTGGCTGCAACCTGGGATAGAAGCCTCTCTCAGCTCATGGGTGAAGCTCTTGGTAGAGAGGTGAAAGCAGCTGGAAAACACTTGTTGTTGGCCCCAGGTGTGAATATTCATAGGACTCCGTTGAATGGACGCACATTTGAGTATATGAGTGAAGATCCTTACCTAGCGAAGGAGATAGCAATCCCCTATGTGAGAGGTGTGCAGAACCAAGGGGTTGGAGCTTGCCTGAAGCATTTTGCTGCGAACAACCAAGAAACGAATCGCAGGACATCAAGCTCGGAGATTGATGAACGTACACTTCATGAGATTTACCTGAGACCATTCAAGGAGGTTGTCCAACATGCAAACCCCTGGTCCGTCATGGGCAGCTACAACAAAATCAACGGGAAATATGTGTACGAGGACATCCAGCTCCTTCGGCGAACTTTGATGGACGACTGGGGATTCAAGGGCTTTGTTGTGACGGATTGGGATGCAACAAAGTACATGGATGATGCGGCCATCTGCATAAATTCTGGACTATCATTAGAAATGCCTAGACCACATTGCTACAAACTAGAGTCCTTGAGAGATGCCATCGAAAAGCAGGGGTTCACTGAATTCAGGCTTGACGATGTTGTGAGACGGTTTCTCAGGATGTTCTTCCTTACTGGAATCATGGGACCAAACAAGAATTCAATTGATGTAAGTGAGGATATCACAGGGAATCCTGATCTTGCACGTAGAATTGCTGAAGAAGGAATGGTGCTTTTGAAAAACGATCGAGGTCTGCTACCAATCAACCTAGAGAAGATACAGAAATTAGCTTTACTAGGCCCCAACCTTGATGTCAAACTAGGACGTCCACAGTATGGCGGCTCATCTGCAGTGGTCCCACCATACGAGATAACACCACTTGAAGGCTTCACCGAAAGATGTCAGGGAAAGGTTTCCATTGTCAATGATCCTTCAGATGCAGAGCTGGCAATCGTATTCGCTGGGCTCAATCATGACAAAGGAATGGACGCAGAGTCAAAGGATAGAGAGTCCTTCGATCTGCCCAAAGACCAGGTGGAACTCATCAAGAGAACGACTAAAGACAATCCTGACACCATTGTTGTCCTGATTTCTGGAAGTCCAATTGGTATGGAACAGTGGTTGGGAGATGTTCCTGCTGTTCTCGAAGCATGGTATCCAGGTATGGAGAGTGGTCGTGCGATAGCAAATGTAATCTTTGGCAATGTGAACCCCTCAGGGAAACTCCCAATAACTTTCCCAAGAAGACTTGTAGATTCTCCCGCACATTCTGTGAAAGGCACTCGGACATATCCGGGAGACAAACATCTTAGAGTATACTATAATGAGGGGCTTAATGTTGGATACCGCTTCTTTGATACGATGAATATTGAACCACAATTTCCGTTCGGTTTTGGATTGTCCTACACACACTTCGAATATGAGAACTTCAGAGTGAACAAGACAAAGCTGATGGGCATGAAGGATCAACTCATAACATCAGTTGATGTGTCCAACACTGGTTCACTCATAGGTTCTGAAGTCATTCAGGTATACTCCAACCAGAAACAGAGTTTGGTTCAACGACCTCCGAGAGAGCTCGTGGGTTTCGAAAAAGTCTCATTAGAACCCGGACAAACAGTCACAATCTCAGCACCGATTCTCGGAAGAGATTTGGCTATTTATGATGTCAAAAAACATAGATGGAGGGCAGCTACTGGAGAAGTAGAGCTTTTTGCCGGCAACTCGTCCAGGAGTGAGTTCCTTTCTGAAACCATAGTATGTTGTGAAAATTAAAGTGGAAGATGTAATCAATTGCAGTAAAATCAAGAATAGCCGAAAAGATTTCACATCAAATCCGGGAAGAGTTAATACTCACGTGCTTTAGTCTATCTTTTCGGTGATTGATTTGGAATACGGACACTTCTCTGAAGACAACAAGGAGTATATCATAACCAGACCCGACACTCCCACACCCTGGATCAATTACCTCGGAAATAGCGAATACTGCGCGATGATCTCGAACACAGCTGGGGGATACAGCTTTCATATTGACCCAAGAAATAGGCGTATCACTCGATATAGGTATAATAATTTGCCAACTGACCGACCTGGGAGGTATATCTATATCAGGGATAGCAATACTGGAGAATACTGGTCTCCTACATGGCAACCTACTCTTTCCAATCTAGACAGTTATGAGTGTAGACACGGTCTCGGATATACATTATTCTCGTCCTCCATGTCAGGTATAGAATCTGAAATGAAGTATTTTGTACCAACTGATCACAACCTAGAGATCTGGGTTCTTAAACTCAAAAACACATCATTGTCCCAAGATAGGTCGCTCAAGGTATTCTCATACAGTGAATTCTGTCTATGGGAGGCTCCTCGGGATCAAAATGACTTGCAGTCAATCCAGTTTCTCGGGATCTCGCGCTTCAACAATGATTCTATTCTTTACCATTTCTTTGACGAGAGTACAGGATATGCATTTTTCACTTCGAGTGAGAAGATTGATAGCTACGATTGTAATAGAGAATCTTTCATTGGCAAATATCGAGATGAATCCAACCCTGAAGCTGTGCAAAGAGGAGAGTGTTTCAAATCTGAAGCAGTTGGTGGGAACCCAATTGCGGCAACTTGCAGCTCCGTTTCACTGAAACCGATGGAGTCAAAGACAATAATTTTTGTCCTTGGAGTGTCACAGGATAGGTCAGACATTAAGGATCTGATTCAGAAGTTCACTGAAAAAGAAAATGTGGACAAGGAGTTTCATAAATTAAAGGAACACTGGAATTCTTACCTTAACACGTTGAATGTTGGAACGCCTGACTCTGATTTTGATGCAATGGTGAATGTCTGGAATCAGTACCAATGTCGAATTACATTCGATTGGTCAAGATATGTTTCATTCTACGAAACAGGAATCGGGAGAGGAATGGGTTTCAGAGACTGTAGCCAAGATGTTCTTGGAGTAGTCCGAGCATTTCCTTCGAAAGTCAGACAGCGAATAATTGACCTTGCAAAGAACCAATTTGAAAATGGACGGGTCTATCATATCTACTTCCCACTTACAGGTGAAGGTGGATTCCCATACTATGTAAAGGAGGATATGCAGTTCTTCAGTGATGACCACTTATGGTTGATACCAACTGTGGTAGAATATGTCAAGGAAACAGGGGATTTTGGCATTCTCGATGAGAAAGTGAAGTTTGTTGATGGCCCGCTAGGAACTATCTATGAACACATGCAGAAATCCATTGATTTTACGAGGAGCAATATGGGCAATCATGACCTTCCCCTTCTTGGAACTGCGGATTGGAATGATCCCCTGAGTATCCCAGGTCCAAACAATGGAGCTGAGAGTGTCTTCGCAGCTATGCTCCTTCATAAGTCACTCACTGAGTTGGCCGAGTTGAGTAGCGAAACAGGAAGAATGACAGAAGCCAAAACATATGGTGACCTAGCAAGCAAAACCAAAGACCACCTGAACGAGGTTGCATGGGATGGTAAGTGGTACTTACGTGCATTCGATGATTCTGGCAATCCACTTGGTAGCAAGAAATGCAAAGAGGGCAAAATCTTTCTCAACGCTCAATCATGGCCTATTCTCAGTGGTGTAGCTTCCAGTGAACGAGGAGTCAAATCCATGGATGCAGTCAAGGAGAATCTTGATACAAAATATGGATTAATCCTATTGAACCCAGCATATTCTCGATACTATCAAGAGATTGGTGCTCTATCAAGCTACGCACCAGGTTTGAAAGAGAATGCCTCAATCTGGAGTCATGCGAATGCTTGGGCAATCATTGCTGAATGTATGCTTGGAAGGGGTAACCAAGCATATGAGTATTACAAAAAACTCGCGCCTCCTACGAAGAATAGAATGGCAACCATCCACCAAGCTGAACCATATGTTTATGCTCAGACCATCGCAGGAAAAGATCATCAGGCATTTGGCATGGCAAAGCAGTCATGGCTCACAGGAACCGCATCATGGATGATGAATGCTGCTACCGATTGGATTATTGGTGTTAGGCCCCAGTACGACGGATTGCTTATCGACCCATGTGTGCCAACATCGTGGAGGAGTTTCAGGATGACTCGTCAGTTCAGGGATGCAATCTATGATATCACGTTCTCTAATCCCAATGGGGTTTCAAAGGGCATCAAAGATATTCACGTGGATGATAAGCCGTACGAATCCAACCTGCTCCCAGTGTTCTCTGATGGTAAAACCCACAAGATATCAGTCACAATGGGCTAGGAAGATAATGGGGAAATCAGAAGATGACACAAGACACTGACTCTCAGGCGGATATGAATAACTCACACCCCTCTGAGGTGATAGAAACTTCATTCAGCCACTTTCTATCAAACCTGAAGGATTTGCTCCTCAACTCTTACGCAAAATTCGTGTTGAAGAAAGCAGCCTTCTATTTGGTTGTTGTCTTCTTTTCAGTTTCGTTGGTGTTCATCATTATTGAATCCATGCCGGGTGATCCCGTTGCTGTAATGCTTTCCAGTGGTAACCCCCCACCAGGAGCAGATCTCGATGCTTTGGCAGATATTATGAGAAGATATTTCGGTCTTGATAAGCCAGTCCATGAGCGGTATTTTATCTACCTTGGGAATATCTTCAGTGGTAATTTAGGGCATTCATTTCATTTCTACCCAGTATTCGCTACTGACATCATCCAATACTATCTGCCTTATACACTATCCTTGGCGATTCCTGTGCTATTTGTCAGTTTCTTCGTGGGAAACTGGATTGGTGCCAGAGCCGCCTACCTTAAGGGTAAGCTAAATGAATCGAGTTATTTTGCCTTGGTCTTTGCCAACCAATTGCCACCATTCTGGTTCGGATTGGTCATCATTTTCCTTTACGTATTAATATTTCAGAGCATTCCACCAATTGGAGCTGCTACTCAGGGGACTATACCCTCCTTGAGCATCAGCTACTTCATGGACCTTGTAGCACACTGGATTCTGCCTTTCATCACATTATTAGTAGTGTATGTGGGGGCATGGGCTACCGGGATGAGGTCAATGGTGACTCATGAAATGGATGCTGGTTACGTACGCTATGGTGAACAGTTGGGCTTTAAAAAAGGGAAACTGATGTCCTATGCTCAAAGAAACGCCATCCTACCACAATTGACTGGTCTAAACATGGTGTTCAATGGCATCATAGGACAAACACTGATAATCGAAATCGTCTTCGGTTGGCCGGGTATCGGCTTGTTGCTCTATAATGCAGTCTTCAATTATGATTATCCGCTGATTTTTGGATGCTTTATTGTTATAATCGTCATTATTGTCGTGGGCAATTTTCTGATAGACATTCTCTACGGGTTCATAGATCCGCGAATCAGAACAGGGCATGGGTGATACTAATGTGGGAGCTATTTTTGAAAAGTCGAAAAGCCATGTTCGGTTTAGTAGTCTTAATCATATTCATTGTGCTTGGTACAGTTGTACCACTCTTTCTTGGAGACCCATACGGCATGAACCTGAGTTTAATGGGTCTACCTCCTAGCCTTGAGCATCTTCTGGGTACGACTAGTTTCGGAGAGGATGTCTTTACCCAGTTATGTAATGCTATCGGCAACTCGTTCTTACTCGGATTAGTGGCAGGCGGTTTGGGCACCCTAATAGCAATCCTCGTTGGAGCTGTGGGTTCATATAGAGGGGGGCTAGTAGACAGGATTTCCAATCTAATTACCAACCTTGCCCTAGTACTACCGCTGATACCTCTCTTCATAATCATCGCAGCAGTTGTACGTGGGCTGAACTTGTTTCTGATAGGTGTGATACTAGCTGTGACGTCATGGCCGTGGGCAGCAAGGAGTATAAGGTCACAGATGCTTACCCTCAAAGAAAGAGAATTTGTGAATCTGGCTCGGATGTCCGGAGATGGGAGCGTCCGGATAGTGGTGACAGAGATCTTGCCAAATATGATGGCCTATATTATGATGGTCTTCGTAATATTGACTGGTACAGCCATACTAGCTGAGTCTGCACTCAGCATGATAGGCGTTTCCACGACCCGCACAATTACTTTAGGGTATATGCTTTACTGGGCCCAGCATCAAACGATTGTTCCGTTCTGGTGGAATATCTGGTGGTGGTTTATCCCTCCGGGCCTAGTGTTGACTATTATACTGACCGCATTCTTTGTCATCCACGCAGGCTTGGATGAGGTATTCAATCCAAAATTACGGAGGATCTGATTTCTCTTGCCGAAACATATTCTCGAAGTCGAAGATCTCAGGGGTTACTATAGAGGCGTATTTGGAGTCGTTCATGCCATTGACGGTGTTTCGTTTAGTTTAGACCGCGGTGTAATAATGGGTATTGCAGGCGAATCGGGTGGTGGTAAATCCACGCTCGCCCAACTTGTTTCGGGGTCACCACCTCCATTGCTACACCATGAGGGAGGACGAATCCTAGTTGACGGGATTGACATATACAACATAGATCCCGAAGAACTTAGAACTGAAGTCAAATGCAAGCGTATGTCCTATGTGCCTCAAGCCTCAATGGAGTCCCTAAATCCAGTCAAAAGGATAAGGGACTTCATCTTCGATGTAGTCGGACAGCGTACTGGTGAAAGAGTTTCCTCAAAGGAACGGAAAGAAGAAGTTCTTGAAATGGCTGCGAACCACATCAAGACACTGGGACTGGATCCACCTGTTTTGGATCTCTACCCACACGAACTTAGCGGAGGTATGAAACAAAGGATCGTAATTGCGATAT